>CAYNXT010000230.1:958-2634 GCA_964401235.1 uncultured Planctomycetales bacterium | reverse complement strand
TGTTTTAGAGAAGTTGAATATCCTAATGCCTAAACGGGCGGGAATTTAGGAAGTTAGTTGATCATTCCAGTCCTTCGAAACATTGGTATGGAAGGAGTTTAGGATACCAACTATATTGCCGACGAGTTCTGGCCCGAGCGAGTGGCTCCCAAGGACCGTGTGCTGAACCTGACTGGATGTATGGATCAGCGGCGCCCGAGCGATGTTTGAAGAGCCAATGTTAACTTGCTCACCGGCATAGAGCATTCCAGGGGTAGGATTAGTGGTATGTCTGGTGGAGAGTTGGTGGGCGTCTTCATGGGACGCGATGTTTGTACAGAGTATCTTCTCGCGTATGTCTCAGCAAAGTCCTTGAGATCTTGGTGAAAGGCTGAGTTCCATGATAGGACGTGGAAGAGCTTTGTAGCAACTCCAGGATCATCCTCAGAATGAAACGCTTCAACCAAGTATCTCCAGAGATCGGGCGAAGGCCATAGAGTCCGTTGCGCGAGAAGATAACGAAGGCTACGAAGGAATTCGTATTTTCGATACCTAATCTCAGCATGGACAAAGGAAGGGACAAATCGGCAGAACAGTACGAGGCCTCTGAGATTCCGCTCGTCCAGTAAATGATTGATTGTCTCAGGACTAATCTCGTGAGAAACTGCCACCGGCATGAGCGGCAACGTCTGACTCCTTGGCTTCCGCTGTCGTAGAGCAGAGGTATCTCTTGTTCCAGCTGTAGCTACCTGGCCTGGTACTGTATACCGTACAATCCTGGACAGGTGCTTGTTAAAAGAATTCATAGATTGGTAACGAAAGTAGTCAGTAGCGATCTGCTTTCGCGATTGTCTTGACGATCGTTTGCATGCCACGGCAGCAAAGATTGCCGCAAGATCATATTCGCTGTAGCTGCGTATTCGGTGCCAATGTCCCTCTGGTTGAACATAGTCGTTACTGATGATTTCTACAATATCGTCTCGGTTGGGCTCGTCAGGGTTCATGGATATATATTTGTAATCCGTTGATAAAAGATCCGTTCTGTTTCCGCCGCGAAAGCAGGCTCGCGGAGTCGACAGTTTTGAAGACATGAAAACCACACGTAATCAAGTACTTAATTGTAAACAGTGTTAATACTATCACGATGTCGCTGTAGTTGAAGTAAGTAGGCGTGCGTCGCAGGTAGAGAATGATACCTACCTAAATACTCCGTGAGGTTCATATGGAAGCGTTCGAACTCATTCTCTTTAAGTCTCGCCTTTTGTCTCCGGAACAATTCTATTTGGTACGGGAACATGTCTATGCTTGTGGGCGGGTGGTGAAGATTCTCCTGCATCCACTTCTCAACCTCTCGTCGCAATTCACTCTCATCGATCGTCAGTCCCGTAGTCTCCGTGAATCTTCGGCGACTGTTATACGCATTCCTTTTCATAACCTTCAGGTACTCACCGATTGTGATTGTGCCCTGAAGGGCCGGTTTGTTTGTTGGTTCAGTTTACCTCCTCCGTTTCGGTTTAACAAGGATGGTTGTGCTCTTAATAAGACTTTGGGTGCGGCACTTAAGCCAATGGTGGGAGATAGCTGCCGCGCAAACGGCAGCTATCGTGATACGGACCCTTAAATGCCGTTACTCTATATTGGGATTACAGTTGAAGCATGCGCTCCGCCGGGTAAAATGCCAGCAGTAGAAATCGAAC
>CAYNXT010000230.1:0-948 GCA_964401235.1 uncultured Planctomycetales bacterium | reverse complement strand
CCGGAACTGGGAAAGGTTTTCATCCAGATCAAGATCGACAATTCCCTGGCACAGATCAAAGGGTTGATGGCCGGCACGCTCAAACCGTCAACCGAGCCGCAGCGCGGTGGTGGCGGTAGAGGTGGTCGAGGCGGCAGAGGGCGCCGCCGGTGCCGACGAGCGTCGTAGATTGCCACGGCAATGCCGGCGAGGACAGGTTCGGGCAGGCCTGCGGCGCAAGGAAAGGAGGTAAGCCAGATGATACAAAAGACAACGACTGGATCTTCGAGTCCGGATGCGAAGAAGCCGGATGAGAGCAAGAAGGTCGATCCTCAGAAGCTCTTTGAAGAGAGGTTGAAGGCACTCTCGGAGAACTCGGCAGATGATGACAATGATGGGTACGCTGTAGCAAAGATCAAGAAGACCGTGTTCAGGCGTGCACGCGCGTTTCGCACTCGCAAAGTCGACTTCAACAAGAATGGTCACGCTCGCTACAAGTATGAGCCCATCGGCGAGACTATCTCAACTCTCGCCCTCATCGGGATGGCACAGCTCGAGGCGAAGCACAGCTCGCAACCAGAGACGTAAGGGCAGGGTGACGTCAGCGTGCGAGTAGATTCGAAGAGATGATGAAATGGAGTGATCGAGAACGGGGCGGTTGTGGTTTGCATAGCTGCAGGAGTGTCTGGGCGTAGTTGGGAATGGTGGTGGTTCGAGGCAAGTGGTTCCCCACCAACATCCAGCACTCCTGCTTTGCTTATTCGTACCCGAGAGAGCGGTTTTCTGACAGACTCGAAAGAGATGATCTATTTGTCTTCTAGAACACTGCCTACTCGCATTGTATCTGTTTACCGGGTCCGAGCTGGTCTTGGGTACCAGTGCCCCAGGGTCATGAGTACTCGAGAAGATCCTGAAGCTGCTTGGCGAAGCCGGCAGAGTCTGGGTCGATCCCTCGCGCACGGACGAAGC
>CAYNXT010000229.1:0-2669 GCA_964401235.1 uncultured Planctomycetales bacterium | reverse complement strand
TTCATCTCCTTTCAATCTAGGCAGCACGAAGCAGACTGCCTTCGGTTGTTGTATACTTTATACAACAGAAGGGGATGGCTGCGCATGAAAACCCTCCCAGCGTTCGGGGAGTTCTTCAAAGCCAAACGGCAATCGCTCGGCCTGACCCTTCGGGAGTTTTGCCTCAAGCATAAGCTCGATCCGGGCAATCTGAGCCGGATGGAGCGGGGCCTCCTGCCTCCGCCTCAGGCACGGCAGCGCCTTGAGGAGTATGCCAAGTACCTCGAGTTGAAATCGGGCAGCGACGACTGGTACGTCTTCTTTGATCTGGCGGCAGCGGCGAAGGGACGGTTGCCGGAAGAACTGCTTGAAGACAAAAAAGTCGTGGCAAAACTTCCATTGGTCTTTAGGACGTTGCGCGGCAAGCAACTGACCGAGCAACAGCTCAGTGAGCTGGTCAAGAAGATCCGCGGCAAGTGACGGGGCGGGAATATCTGGCTGACATTAACTACTTATGAGGAGAATTGTCCCAGTATAACCACCTGGATTTCCATTACCCTGGTCAGCATTGGTTCGTTGGTCACGAAAGCTTCCGCTCCGTGCTCGATAGCTGTCGCAATCTGTATTGCGTCAGGCGTCTTCAAACGATACGAAGCCCTGAGATGCGCCGCTCTCTCAGAAACTTGACGCTCCACAGGAAATAGGGTGAACCCTTCACTCCCTATCAGGCGATTACGATAGGCATCCACCAGGTCAAATCGCCTTTCAGAAATTGGTTTGCTCAATACTTCTATTAGGGTAATGTACGAAGAAAGCGCTCTAAGCGAGCCTGAATCTATTTTCTCAAAGATGGTTTCGAGGATGGGCAAGTACTGCGCGTTCTCCTCAATGAAATAAATAATCGCCATGGAATCGAACGAGAGAAGGCGCTTTCCGCGCAGGAAGGTCTCAACGGCCCCATTCATCTCGTAATCTATTCACGTAATCTCTGGCGTCGACCCCCTCCCAGATTTCCTTACCCAGCCCCCTCAAAGAACTGAGAGTATAACGCTGGTACGGGGGATAAATCGCGGTCATTCTGGTTCCGCTATCGACAGAAAGCAGTCGCACGATCCCTTCGATGAGCTCCGCGGAAGCCACCTGCGCGTACTCTTCCATCACCGCACCCATCACTCTCGCCCCCCAAACAGTTCCCTGAGTTTCTCCGTTACGAAATTCTCAAATACCGGCTCGATTTCATCATGCGCTTCTTTAACGCGCTTCTCTAGTTCCTGGATCGAATAGTCGAATGGCTGCCCAAAAATATCATAGAGATCGAGCGTAAACGACAACTTGTCCTCGCCTTTCGCGGGATTCATCGCAAACGTAATGAACAACGCGTGCCCTTTATTTTTGGCAGGCATTTCCAATCGAAGCATGTAGGGGCCATGCCGTCCACCCATTGTCGGTGGAATCTGCGGATAGACCGTAAAGTAGTCTTCAAGCTTCAAATCCCCTGTAAACGGAATGTGAATGTCATTGATGTAGCGTACCCCAAGCTGACGAATCGTCTTCGGTGCTGCCACCTCGGAGTAGATCTGAGCCATCCGATTCACGATGGGCCGCCACTCATCGAAATGTGGATACGGGCGGAGTTGGTTCACCACTAAGAGATCCGGTGCCAACTGAATCAAGCGGGATCCATCGGGCTTAAGGTATCGCATTCGAGACTGCGTTTCTCGAATGATGGCTCCACGTTCACTTCTTTCAACTTTGACTTCAACGCCAACTTCTGTAACGGGTTGCTTCGTCGGATATTCCTCTTTGATGCGCTCAAAGAACATACCCTGGGTCGTGTCATCCCATTTTGAGCCAGTAAAGTAAATTTCGCACAAGGCCTCTCTCACTGGTGCATTTTGGTAGCGTCGCGTCATGAGTCTAGTGGACGTTTTTGGCAAGACGCCAAAAATTTACAGAGGAAGGGATCTTCGCTACGTTAAACGTCATTCTCTTTCGTAATTATAGCACCGATGGGGGTCTTCAGCTTGCTTCCTTTTGCTGTAGATGCCCTATAATAGTGCTTTGTAACGAAAACGTGGCGGCGGCATGGACAAGTTGCAGAAATTGGACCCTGGTAAGCCTGAGATGACCTTACCCCGTGCTCTGTACAGGTCCTTGAGAGAGTTTTGGGGTGTTTTGGATGTTATGTGTAGCCTGCCATTGTTGCGCGAACCCTTCGGGCGTCATGCCACTCAGGGACCGGTGCGGCCTGAAATCGTTGTACCGCAGCCGCCACTGTTACGAGCTCACCTACCAGTCCTGCCAGAAGCACGATACCCGGGTAGATCGCTTGTCCCAGGATCCGGTGCTACTTCGCCAATGGCTCAAGAGCAAAGACTGGTCGCAGCGCACCTTGGCGTTCAAGGCGCTATTCAAACGCAGCAGCTTACCGTGATGATTCTCGTTGACATACGCGATAGCTCGTTATATCGTACCCATACCTGTCATGCCCCAAGATCTCATTGACCAGCTCATCACCTACCGCCTCGAACACAGGCTCAGCCAGCCCCAGCTTGCCAAGAAGCTCGGCGTCACCTTCCAAACCGTCAACCGCTGGCTCAACCGCCATATGAAGCCCGGCCAGATTCACGAGTACCATATCAAGAAGCTCCTCCACGGCTCGCCACGCACACCACACCGCCGGTCTCGCC
>CAYNXT010000228.1:872-2676 GCA_964401235.1 uncultured Planctomycetales bacterium | reverse complement strand
AATGGAATTGGATGTGAAACCCCAAGAGGTCGGCCCCCAGCATGCCATCGAGCAACTCGCGCGCCCACGGACAAATCCCAAACGCTTCGGGGTTGGGCCATGGAATGTGCCAAAAGAGCGCGACCTTGATGTCCGGCCGTTTGGCCTTGATGAGCCGTGGTAAGAGGGCGAAATGATAATCCTGGATGAGGACACAAGGGCTGTCGGTGTCCTTGAGTTCATCCAGGACCGCCTCTGCAAACTTGGCGTTGACCTGCTGGTACTGCGTCCAATCCTCCGCGCGAAAGATCGGCCGCGTGTGCGCAATGTGACAGAGCGGCCAGAGCCCCTCGTTGGCAAAACCATAGTAATAGCCGTCTTCTTCTTCTTTCGTCAGCCAGATTCGCTTGAGGGTATAGGCTGGCGTCTCCGGAGGGACCTTGAGTTTGCCCTGGGCATCAGCGGTCTCGCGATCCGCATCCCCTGAGCCATGGGCGACCCATGTCCCGCCGCAAGCCAGCAGGATCGGCTCGACAGCCGTCACCAACCCACTGGCAGGCACCAACCAGCGAATCTGTCGCCCTTGGCGAACATGCATGTACGGTTCTCGATTGGCGACCACGACCAGCGTGCGCCCCTGAAGAACAGACTTCACGTGCTCCTTCAAGCGTTCCGGCGTCCAACGTGCCTCACCGGCATGTCGAAGGCGTGCTTCCTCCTCAGCCGCCGCCTTGGCTGCCGCCAAACTCTTCGCGATATGCGTCACTTCGCGACTTAAAGGCGTAAACAGATCGCCTCTCGGTAACGGGCCTTCGGTTACTTCTCCACTTCGGAGCCGTTTCAGCCATTCAACCGTCTTAGCCATCGGCCGAATCAAACTCCATCGAACGATGAGGAGGGTGATAAGCGAAATAAGAAGCACGTGGAAGAACAGGCGCGCAAAGTTCTGTATCCATAAGTGAGCGGTGTGAGCTTCAATGTAGCTGGCATCGTGGAACAGGATGAGCACGCCGGTGATACTACCACTGTGATGAATCGGGAGAGCAAAGAGATGCCAACGCTTGCGTCCTTCCTGAACCATGAGGCTTTGCTCCACATCACGTTGCATCGCCTCATGACCAACGCTGGCCAGCGTATGGAACTGTGTTGGAAGACCAGTGGTAATTGCGAGTGGACGTCCATCGGTAGCAAAGACCGCCACGCCGGATAAGCGTTCTCGGTTTCCAAATCGCTCGACAAGGCGCTGGAGCTCATCGAACTTCTCGGTGTCCACGAGTGGCTCGACGGATTCTTGGAGACTCTCAGCCAACACACCAGCCCGGCGTTCAAGTTCTTCTTGCAGGCGCACTTTCTCATGCCTGGCCTGGTAGCTAGCAGACAGGAAGACAACCGCCGAGGCTGCGATGACGAGCGAGAGAATCAGCCGGAGTGTAATCCGCATAGTGACGTTAGTCTAACACCGCATTCGGACGTTTTCTACGAACCGTTTCGTTGCACACGGACGGGCTCAGCCGAAAGTCCAAGCACCTCTCGTACCTTCTTCAGTTTCTCCGCCAACGGCTTCACCCCTCGCACTTCCCAGTTGATAATCGTGTCAGGGCTCACGCCGACAAGCGCGGCAAGTTCCTTAATCATGAGATGCTTATCCATCCGAGCCTTGCGGATATGCTCGCCAAGTATATGCAGCTCTTTGGGATAGGAAGGATCAAGCTCGACGAGATTCAGGGAAAGTTCGAGGGTGTAGAAGCCCTCCAAAAAGTTGTCATTCTGTGCTGAACGGTTGTCCGTGTGGCTACCTGACGGATCCACGCAATCGTTGTCGCTG
>CAYNXT010000228.1:0-862 GCA_964401235.1 uncultured Planctomycetales bacterium | reverse complement strand
TCCATATGAATATTATAGTCTGGGCTGAGCACATAGTAGACCACTTCGAAGAGGAGAGCGAAGTCTCCGTATTTCTGAAAGTGTGCCCGATCGAACTTCGCCAGTTTCTGCTCCAGCACGATGTCCCGCAGCATCGACGGGATGGCCTTTACCTGCTCGGTCGTCGTTTGATACGTCACGCCGATTTGGAAGGCGATCCGGCGCGTGTCCATCCGTTTGTAGTTGCGCACGCGGCTACTCGTCAGGTCGCTGTTTGAAAGGATCAGCTGTTCGCCATGCAGGCTGCGGATGCGCGTGGTCTTGATCCCAATGTGCTCGACGGTGCCCATGAGGTCGCCAACGATGATGAAGTCGCCGACCTTGAAGGGTTTGTCGAGGAAGATCGCGAGAGAACTAAACGCATCCCCCAGCATCGCCTGGGCGGCGAGGGCCACGGCAATACCGCCGATGCCGAGGCCTGCCAGGACGGATGTTACATTGATGCCGAGGTTGTCCAGCACGAAAATGGCGCCGCCCAGCCAGAGCACAGTCTGGATCACTTTGGCGACATTCGAGACCACCATGCCGGTTGTCAGGTCATCGGTGGCCGTCCGCTTCACCCATCGAGCGAGAACAAAGGCCACCGTTTCATGGAGCACCTGCACGGCCTTGACCGTCAGCACAATGACGACAATGACATGCATGAGCTGCTGGATACTTGCCGGGAGCACCAGGGACCGTGTTGCGAGATAGAGCGCAGTCAGCAGATACACCGCAGCATCAACATGACGTAGCAGTCCAACGAGGAAATCATCCACATCGGTGGTTGTCCGCTTCGCCAGCTGCTGCAGGCGGTTAACCGCGACGGCTTTGAGGATCTGGA
>CAYNXT010000227.1:0-2679 GCA_964401235.1 uncultured Planctomycetales bacterium | reverse complement strand
GGGCGGTCTGCCGGATCGTCTCATAGATCTCTACCAGCTGTTGGTCGGTGATCTTCTCTCCCGTAAACGAGTAGCTCAGGCCCGCCCGTCCCAGGAACCGAAGCAGCGGCGTCTGGCCGCGCACGTCGTCACACTCGAAGACGTCGTTGGTCAGGTACCGCCTGAGCCCATACGCATCGGAGACGACCATGAGATACTGTTGGCCGGCGCGCAGCTGCCACGGCTTGAGCAGGTGACGCGCGGTCGCTTCCTGAGCTACCGGGATGAACTCGTAGCACACGCCGGGGTAGACCGGCAGCCCCGCAATCGTCGAAACGCGGGGGTGAATCAGATACGCCACCGTCTCCGTGGACATGGAGAACATCGGGCGAAAGATCGGCTGCAGGTCCGCCAGCTGCGCCTTGAGGTTCTCCAGGAACGGCTGCACGTACCCGCCCTGCCAGCAGTACACCATCTTCAGCTCAGGCAACAGGTCCTTCACCGGCGGACAGCGGGGCGATGCCAAGAGCTGTCTGGCGCGCGCCTCGCGGAGACTAACCGCCGGTCCCCGCAGCTTCTTGAAGGTGGGCAGCCAGCCGTTTTCCGCCAGGATGCGCGTCACCTGTGTGCGGATTCTGTCCCAGTCACGCTCCACACGCTGAAGGATGACGTAGAGCGACGAGGGGTTGGCCATCGCGATCAAGACGGGGGCGCTGAGCAGCAAGAGCGTGAGCTGGAGTGCGTCTTGGGGGTAGCGGTCGGCGAGCCTCGCCACAGCCGGCTCATAGACGATCGAGTCGCACAGGATATAGCGCGCCAGCCACCAGGGCAGCGGTTCGCGGGCCAACAGCCCACTGATGGACCGGTCAGGCGCCATGCTAGTCAAGAAATAGAACGCCGGCCGTCCCAGCCCGGCATGACGGTAGGCGAGAATCGCCTGCGCCACGTAGGCCTGTTGCAACTGTCGCAGGCGTCGTCGTGGATAGAGGACCTGCTTGGGCTCTCGCGTCGTGCCGGATGTCCACGCAAACTCTTTCGGCCCTCGACAGGACGCCGCGCGCTCGAGGATGCGCCGTCGCATGGACTCGCTGTAGGGTTCCGGCTCGAGCCCTTCAACGCCATAGCGTCTGGCCAGCGCTTCCTGATCGTGCCGATACGTCGCCAGCCGCAGATAGAGGAGTGCGTCGAGCCACCACAGCCAGCACCGGATGACCACCCGGGCCGCTCCCAGCCGAAGGGGAGACCTCATGCCCGCTAACCTATTACTCCGGACCGAACCGCCCTCTGTCGCAAGCGGCGGATGTCGAAGTGTGGCACCAACCCGGCTTTCGGCAGACGCTTGAAGGAGACCTGCCCGCCACGGGAGAAAGTCAGCGATGGCTGGATGATATCCCACTTCATGAGATATTTCCCAAAACATCCCTCACGGTAACGCAGCGCATCGGCTAACGCGGCCAGATGCAGCCCGGCGTACGCCAGCACCGATGATTCCCCGACTAGGCAGCCAAGTTGCGTTTCCAGTCCGCTCGCCAGCGCCTCTTTGTAGATTGTAAGCGAGCGAAGCAGGCCGCCATTTTTTGCAACCCGGATATTCACGGCGCGGAACGCACCAGACGTGACCGCTCGCGTCAGGTCCTCCAGTGAGCACACGGACTCATCGGCACAAAAGACCAACTGATTGGCGAATCGCTTCTGAAACATGGCGGCTGTATCCCAGTCATTCTTTGGAAAGGGCTGCTCGAGCCACCGGACGCCTGAGGCAGATGCTATGATGCCGGAGAGGTATTCATCGGCGCGGTTGGGAGAAAGGCTGCCGTTGAGATCGAGGCGGATGTCTACAGGATATGAAAACGCTCCTCGAATCTTATCGAGGTAAACCAGGTCGTCCTTGAGGCGACCTGTCCCTTTTACCTTGATGCACTCCGCATGCATGACGCCTCGATAGAGGAACGTCAGGACAGCGAATTTAAAACCTGAGGCAAACGGATACACCGCGGAATACTTGGGACAGCAGTCAGTTTGCAAGACACCAGGCCGCAAGAGCTCCGCCACCGGTCTACCCTGCTGTCTACCCCACAGATCCAGCAGCGCCAGCTCAAAGGCGCAGAGTGCTCCCTGGCTGCCGATGGTGTCACCATTGGTTTCCCACAGACGTTTGACCAACGCGACTGGGTCGTCAATCGGATGGTTGAGGAGTCCGCGGACGACTTGGTTCAAGTACTGCAGGCAGTTCTGTGGTTTCTCCCCGGTCACATAGTCGCGGCACACAAATTCTCCGAGCCCGAGGCACCCTTCTTGATCGGCGAGGACGACAAAACCGGAAGCGCTCTCCGTTCGAGAGGCAAGCGCATGCTCTACGCGAACGCGCAGTGGAATGTCGATCAGGAAGTACTCGGCACGGACGATGCGCAACGCCATTCCTCGTCTCAGCCGATCACGGAGGGTTGGCCTCGATCCGTTGTGGCCCGAGGTAGACCGTACCTGGTTGAATCGTGGTATCCTTTGGCACAAAAACCCCAGCACCTATTACCGCACGCTCTCCGATTTCCACGCCGGGTAAGACAATGGCATTCAAACCCACAATCGCGTTCCGGCCAATCTTGACTCGTTTCAGGATCAGCCCACGGGATTCAAACGAGTGCGCAATGACGGTGGCGTGCCCTCCAATAACGACGTTGTCACCGATTTCAAGCAAAGCAA
>CAYNXT010000226.1:0-2684 GCA_964401235.1 uncultured Planctomycetales bacterium | reverse complement strand
GGGGTCGTGCTCTACTATCGGTATTTTGGTGTCATACCCTGGCCGTGGGTCCCGTTCGCATGGTTCGATCTTGTGTTTCTTGTGCTGTTTCTGATTGCACTGAGGAACATCCCCGTTCCCCGAGAAACAGGCCGCTAGGGGACGAATGCGAGAACTGCTCGTACGAGTTATTGAAAGCGCAGAGGACTTCGCGTTAAGCGGAGCACGGCGGTTCAATCTCGCCTCGCGAGCGGTGAGTGAAAAGGGATGCCTGAAAATGGGACGGTGGCGAGCGCGGGCAGCCGCTCAACAAGCTTGGCATACCGTCCCCGCGTATCGCGACTTCTTGGCAAAACTCGGGCTCACTACCCCTGACATCTCCTTCGAACACCTCCCTGTGATGAGCAAGGATTCTTACGTCCGCGCCTATCCGACCGAGCAGCGTTGTGTCAAAGGGAGATACCTCTTCCCCGGAGTGGCGATCGACGAGTCGTCTGGATCCACTGGGATCCCGTACAACTGGGTGCGGGGAGCCGAGGAACGGCGCAGGACTCACCGGACGCTCGCTCGCTTAATCGATTGGTCGCTGGGCCAACGGCCCCGGATTGCGATCAACGCCTTCAGCATGGGCGCTTGGGCGACCGGGGTGAACATGGGCGAGGCGTTGAGTCTGCACAGCGTCGTGAAATCGACAGGACCTGACCTTGAGAAGGTCCTCCACACCTTGGAGTTCTTCGGCCCGAAGCCCGGATACTTCATCTGCGGCTATCCGCCGTTCCTCAAGCTCGTCCTGGACTCGATGCTGGAGCGCAACTTCCCCATCGGGCAATACGAGCTTCATGCGATGGTCGGCGGAGAGGGGATGAGCGAGAATTTCCGGAGGCATCTGCTGCGTCACTTCCGCTCCTGCATCAGCGGTTATGGCGCTTCGGATTTGGAGATGGGCATCGCCGTGGAGACGCCGGAATCCATTCAAATCCGCGGCTTGCTCAACGACCACCTCGACCTCCGCCAAACGCTCCTGGAAGGCGACCATCGCTGCCCGATGGTATTCCAATACGATCCGATGACGCACTGGCTTGAAACGAATTCGCAGGGCGAGTTGATCGCCACCCTCACCTACTCGCGGACCCTTTCTCCAAGAATTCGCTACAACATCGGCGACGAGGCCCGCCTGTTCACGCGGGGCGATTTGCTCAAGCGGTTGCATGGCTTGGGCTGCTCGATCCAGTTGCCTAAGCCCAAGACGCTGCCGTTGCCCTATCTGTTCCTGTTTGGCAGGCGCGACCAGACCATCAGTATCATGGGCGCCAACATCTATCCAGAGGATGTGGAACAGGCGATATTCGCGCAGCCCGAGTTGGCGGCAGGATTCGCCGCGTTCCTCATCAGCGTTGAGGACCGGGGAGACGGATCTGTTTATCCGCGGGTGAGCATCGAGTGGACGACGGCGGCGCCCCCGGATCTGCCACTTGCAGCGCTGGCAGACCGCATCGGCCAGGAACTGGCCAAAATCAACTCTGATTTCCGCAGCGCGCTCAAGGAGTATTCCGATCCGCTCCGACTGGAGATCGCGCTGCACGGATTCGGCCAGGGCCCGTTTGCAGGCCGCGATCGCAGGATCAAGAATCGATACCTGGAAAAGAAAAACCCATGAGGCGGTGGCAACAAGTCCTTCTGATTTCGGCGACTATCTTAGTGGCTGGATGCGGGAGGGTTGCCCCCTTCCTGTTACGGCCTGAACCGGTTTCTGTGGAGTTAGGCGAAAGATATTTCCATGACAGATCCCTCGGCTCTCCCTATACGACGGGTATTCCCTACGCGCTTTGGCTCGCCATCATGGAGCGCTACCCAGAGGAATTCGGCCGCGACTGGAATGAGCTACGCGATAAGTTCGGGCTCCTGGCGAACTTGGACAGCGGCAACGAACTCCCGGTAGGATTCGCCCTGGAGGACGACGCATTAACCGGCACAAGGTTCCTCGCTACCAGCTGCGCGCTTTGCCATACGGCCGAGATCGGGCGTCAGAGAATCACCGGATTAGGCGCCCGTGATCTGCGGCTGAATGCCCTCAACGACGCCCTGATGGAGATTGCTGCCCGGGGGGATTTCAACGCGCAGTCGATGATCAAAACCGCCGAGGAAACAGCGCGCAAGAGAAAAATGCCTTGGGATTGGCGCAGCAGACTGGTGACAAAGAAAGCTGTTCAAAGGTTGAAGGAGCTTTCCGCCCGGCACGTCAAGCTGGACGCTGGCCCGGGACGCAATACCCCCATTGAGTTTGCCAAGGCTAGAGTGGGCGCTCCGGTCCAGCCGCCCATTGGGTACGTGCGGTTCCCTCCAGTGTGGACCTATACCAAGCGCAAAACGTTCGGGTGGGATGGCTCCATGCAAGGAGATCTGGCTCTCGCTGCCGCATCGGTAAAATTCAACGAGGGAATGCCGCCCGGGTACATCGTAAGGCATAAGGAGCGGTGGCACAGCATCTACGAATATCTCAAAACGGTAAAGGCGCCAGTTTATCCGGGCCGCATCGACCCCAATCTGGCCGAACGGGGCCAAAAGATTTTCGCAGCCAACTGCGCCAGTTGCCATGGAACGTATGGCCGGGCGGGATCATCCTATCAGGAGCGAGTCGTCCCGCTCGCACAGGTGGGAACGGATCCTGACCGCCTGCAGTCACTCACGCCGGAGTTGGCTGAGGC
>CAYNXT010000225.1:0-2688 GCA_964401235.1 uncultured Planctomycetales bacterium | reverse complement strand
GAGAGGCCGCGGCCAGCTTGACCACGTCCCAGCTCTTCGCGTGCTGCTCAAGCAGTGTTCGGATCACCCGGGTCGCCTTGCGGCTGAACAGCCGCCGCAGCTCCCCGCGGGGGCGCACGACGTGAACCCGAGCCGGCAGCATGGCGGCTCCCTGGCGCACCACCGGCCGCGGGCTGGTCTTGTCGATGTAGATCTCCCCCAGGTTGAGCCAGCAGTTGCCCGCCAGGTCCAGATACCCGACCCCGGCTTCTTTGGCTAGGCTGGCTCCTCGCGCAGAGATCGCATCGGTCACCACGACCGGATAGCCCTTCTGTTTCTCGCGCGCCCACTGCAGCACCTGGAACGCCTGGAGAAGCTGCATCGGATAGCCGGGCGACTTGACCTCGATCAGCAGTCGCTTCGTCCGGCCCCCAACGGTCACGTCGGCGATCAAATCCGGCCGCCGCAGCCCGGCGTCCGTCCTAACGGCAGGGCTATGCCGAACCGTAACCTTGCCCTGGGGCAGGACAGCCCTCAGCAGCTCCGGAACGCGATGTTCGAGTCTGGTTTCATTCATGAGTTCTACTATTAGTTAGTATTCACTATTTGGTGAATACTGTACTAATAGTAAGTATACCGTCTCACCCCAATTCTGTCAACTCACGAGGGGTGTGCAGGCGACTTTGTAGAAGGTCCGCCTGCCCGCGCTCGGCGCTGCAGGCAGGTAGCCGTTTCTGCACAGCCATTACGAGCACTCCTCAAGCACTACACCACTCACAGCGCTCGTTCCTTCTTCTTTTCCGCAAGGAGGACCTTCAGAGCTTTCCCGCCGGTTCCAAGGCAGCCCGCCATCCCCTCGAAATACCTCGGCGTGAGGGGCGTGGAGCCCCGTGGTCTTTGCCTTTGGGGCGGAATCCTGAGCGACAGTGAGCGAGGCCAGCAGGCCGAGTCGAACTGGAGTCGAAGGAGCAGCACAAGCTCGCCATGCCTCGCTTCGAAGTGCACCCGCGTCCCCTGCTTGATCTGGAACAGGGCGCGGATCTTCTGTGGGATGACGACCTGGCCTTTCGCGCCGACGATGGATGTTTCCATCGCATCAGCATTGAGGAAATTGGTTTGTGTCACCGGAATTCCTAAAACCCGGCTTCCGGCCGCGTTGATGTTGCTCAGGCGCACGGGTCCCTCAGTGACCCGTGCGCCATTTTCTTGCGTAACGCTATTCTGCTCTAAAGAAGAGAATCTCCTCTTTCAACTTCGTTGACTGCCACGGAAACTCTTCGTGGCTGAGATTGGTCATCTGTGTTGCAGACCAGTGCGCAAAGCGCTGAGCAATTTCGGCTAAATGGTCGATTTCTTCTCTAGTAAATGCAGACAAATCGGGGTCCTTGAGCAGGAGATAGCGCTCTTGATCGTGATCACCAAGCTTGGTGTTCTCGATACGAATGATTCCTCGCTCTTTCAAACGGTGAAGCGTATCTGTTGCGCGCTTCGGTACAGGCCCATACTGCAAAGCGATGTACGAATCACCGGTGAGCGAGCATCCCTTCTTCTGGATCCATTCGTAGTCTGCGTAATAGAGTAGTTTCATCAGCTTCGTTTTTCCGAGAAACGCATTGTTGATCTGCTGCAAAAAATAGAGGATCGCGGCTTCCTGTCGCGCCGCCTGATAGACCACGCTTTTGGAAGCAGCCTCGATATTCAAGGTGACTTTGAGTGCCCGAGCAACCTTCGAGAGTACGTCCAATCCCACCCCTTGATACTCCGCGACTT
Organism: uncultured Planctomycetales bacterium; assembly: GCA_964401235.1. Classification (GTDB taxonomy): domain Bacteria; phylum Omnitrophota; class Gorgyraeia; order Aquiviventales; family Aquiviventaceae; genus CAYNXT01. The sequence goes on along the minus strand of CAYNXT010000225.1, from coordinate 939 downwards.
CATACTTGTAGACCATGGGCTGCGAGACGCCGAGCTGCTTGGCGAGTTCCGCCTGGGTTACGTCTCCCGCAACGCGAGCGCGAATAAGATACTGACCAACTTCGGAAAGAGCTCGTGGGCGGAAAGCCCCCGGCCCTTCTTTCTTCAGGCGCTCGTATTCCCGCACCTGCTCTTCGAGTTCCTGGAGGTGATCGGCGAGATTCGCTTGGAGAGCCTCAGCGGCTTCCGGTCCACGCTCCTGACGGACGTGCTCGATCTGTTCCTTGAGCCCCTCAATCCGTTTCAGGGTCTTTCGATATTGGTCTTCGCTCTTGATCACGAACATCGCGCTCACCTCCTCCCCAGGATGAGTTTGATAAGACCCTTGGCCTGCGGCGGCTGCTCCCGCGTATGACCGAAGAACTCTTCCCAATAGGCGACCGAGCTGGGCCCGGTCAAGTCTTCGAAAGCCGCAAAGAGGTCCACCTGGTAGCGCGCCAACCACAGCCGGCGACGATCTTTAATCAGGCTCGCCACCTCAGACCCGAGCCGGGTGACCACATATCCATCGATGTCCGCCGGGGAGGGCTTCCAAGTGACAAAACTCCCATCCACCACGACGTCGGTCACACCTACCGCGCTCAGCTCCCCGCACACAAACCGTAATCCGGCACCGATTAGCTCCTGCCGCCTGGGCGTGAAACCCAGCCTCTGGACTACGTCTTCCATTGATGCCTCGTGGATGCCCTGAGGCAACAACCCGTACTGGTTGAAGCGCGGAATCGGCACCTTGTCCCTCTCATCTTATAACCCACAGTTATTAGCTTACATCCCGCCCACAGCGCTGTCAAGTACCAGAGTAACTTATCGACTAACTGATCGCAGGTTAGACGTGTTACCATTTACTATCATACTTGCATTTGGTATAACTATATGCTATTGTAGTTGCAAATGGTAAAT
>CAYNXT010000224.1:0-2691 GCA_964401235.1 uncultured Planctomycetales bacterium | reverse complement strand
AGTAATGACAATACACAGTAGATTTGGCGTGTGATGTGGAACATGTGCCCTAACGTCTGAATTCACCGGATTGCGCGGATTTTCGCGCAAGTCCGGTGGAATGATGGGTTGGGCGTCAAACGATGGTCGCCTTCTGTTCGTCCAGCTTGAATTTCACAAGCTCAATGCCCAGCCTCTGTAGTGCATCTTTCAAGTCAGCAGCGATTGGCTCTTTGTGAGGGAGAACGATCACTCTCCGGCAGTCCGCCGCCGTTCCGTGAACCATGAGTTGGCCGATAGCACCATAGACGTCTGATCGTCCCGTACTGGTCTTGACTTCAAAGACCTCAACCAGATCACGACCGACCGCAACGCCCATATCGATCAGGACGTTCTTAACCATGCGTCCTCCTTTCGGAAGTACGCCCGAGGTGCGCCAGGAACGCAAAGCATCAACAACGTCACCATGACGAGACAAATAGTCGATTTCGCCAGATCGTCGGCCCTTGTGCCTACCGCGTGCTTCGGAGTAGAAGTCGTCTAGTTCTTTCTTTTTACGCCGGAACTCCGGCGTTTTCATCTCACCGGCGCGAACGGCCTGCTTAAATCGGGCAATGGTATCGACGTACCGAATAGCTGACCGGCTTGCTGCAATGCCGTCGATTGGCATAGCCAGCACGCCCTCCCGGACGCTGCCGGATGAATCGACTACATCAATGGGGCGCTGGTCGCTCCATGCCAGAAAGGCAGATTTACCTACGCCTTTGGTTCCGCCGCCAACACGTCCTGAATGTAGAAGATAGATCGAACCGGTCTTGTTGTCGCGAGCAAAGAAGCCGGCGACTTGGTCATTGCGCCCTTCATACGCAGTGTTTATCTCGACAGAAATCTGTAGATCACTGTCTGCTCTGAATAGGCCGAACCAGTTCAGACGCCTTGGATTGGGGGTGTCAGTACCTTTGAGGTCCGATGACCAATACCAGTAGGTTCCATCTGTAACCACCGAAGCATTGAATTCTGTCCCTCCAGGGTAGCCAATGTTCTTGACCACCCTTCTTTTGAAATCCCTGCGAATGGTGGTTTCCAGCTTTCGCTGTACCTTGGCGATCTCTTTCTTGGACTCTATGAGTGTGAACATGGATTATTCTCGGCTTCCTTATGCGAAATGGTACGGCTATGTCATGACGCCCAACGTTAAAGCTCAGCGGCGCGCGGCTTCTTGCGCGTCCGCTGGAGCGCCTGGTTGGGCGTCTTGATTTCCTTGGCGCTGACAGCAGCCCCATAAGCCTTTTGCACCCAACTGCGCATGGTCCCCGGTTCTTCGAATACTTCTGGCGGAGCCTCGAAATATTGCATCGTCACGGACTTGCCACGCGCAACGTAGGTAAATGGACTCAACCCTTTTTCCTCAAATTCAGCGCAGGTAACGGGGTCTGCTTTGAAGTACAACCTGTCGTCAACAATGATGGCAAAGATGCGGTCGTCTCGATAAACGCCATAGCCGCCAAACATCGCGCGTACCCGCAGTCCTCCGACAAACGACATTTGTTCGGTGACAAACTCCACAAACTCGCGGCGCCGAGACATGGCTAAGCCACGATATCCGTGCCCCAAGGGTTGTCCAGTGCAATGAGCCAGTTTCCATCGGGTTGGCGCCGAAGGATGTCGGAGGAGCGACCGCTCATTTGCACGGGGTTTCCTGCGGGATCTGTTCCGCGCAAATTCCACCGCGAGCAGTAAAGCGCGACATCGCCAGCTTCCACGATCTGATGTGCTTCGCTCGTCATAGTCGGTTTTAACGCCACAAACCCCGCGAGCGCTTCGCGTAGCGCCAAGGTTCCGGTTACCACTACGCCGGGCTGAGCAACGAGGGATGCTCCCGGTTCATACAAACCCAGCGCCGTCTCAAGGTCGCCCTTGTTCATTGCATTGACGAATTGAGTTACTGCATCAAGCGGACTGAGCGTTTTCATGTTCTCTCCTTTGTTAATAGCGGACTCCATGACAGCATGGCGTCGGGAGCTTGTGACGCCCAACGTTAAAGTTCAGCGGCTCCGCCTTAGCGGGGTCCGCTGAAATGCTTTGTTAGACGGCTATGGCTACTCGTCAAATTTAGTACCGCAATCTGCACACTTGTTAACAAATGAAAAAAAGCGCATTTCTCGGAACTGATTGATGGGAGAATCCTTAAGTAATCTCCCACAGTTAGGGCAACGGTAATTAATAATCCACACAATAAAAAATGTGATCGCAGATATGGCCATCAACCACTGCCAAGACCGAAAGACTATAAAATAGGTGTGGTTAGATTTGATTTCTGCCTGCAACGCTTGCTTGTTCTGATAGCTGCTCGCAACGGAAGCGTAAAAAGATAACCCTGTCCGATGCTTTTCTATTACAGTCGATGCCAGAAATCCATAGATAAGGGTCGAGAAAAATAATAGAGCAGAAAGGAACATCTTTCGCTTTCGCCTCTTCCACTCCTGCTTTATCGTATCCATAAATAGAGACCTTTATTGTAGCCGGCTAACGAAAATCTAAGCCGCCCTGCGTAGTGTGCAGGGTCGGCTTGAGCGACTGGTTAGCCCTTTACTGAATATTTATTCATAATCGGAGACCAAGCGTCCACTGCCTTTACAGGAGACTCATTTGTGAAGACCGAATGCATTATGTTTGACGGTATTGCAATCACATCACCTGAGTTGACCGGAT
>CAYNXT010000223.1:0-2731 GCA_964401235.1 uncultured Planctomycetales bacterium | reverse complement strand
CACGCGATTATCGCCCAAAGACGACTTCACAAACATGACCGAATTGGTGTGGGACGGGAAGTACAAAAACAGTAAGAAAGGCCGCACCAGTGCGCATCGCGCTGCCGTTTCAGACGATTGAGACGGTAAATGAGAGCGCACAAGAGCGCCAGCGGATGCCGGATCTGTTCTCGATTGGCTGCGGCCCAGAGTATAACCGATGAAGAAGACACGCTTGTTGTGTCTGGTGTTTCTCGCTGCGTTGTTCGTGGCTGGCTGTGCCGCCGGCCCAAACCCAGCCGTCAACACCGCCGCTTCCAACGGAGGCGTGGCCGGCTTCTGGCTCGGTCTGTGGCATGGGCTGATCTCGCCGATCACCTTTATCATCTCGCTCTTCTCGAGCAATGTGCACTTCTACGAGGTGCATAACAACGGCGGCTGGTACGACTTCGGGTTCTTACTCGGTGCCAGCAGTGCACTCGGAGGTAGCGCGGCATCCGTATCGAGGAGGTGAGGAGGTAGTGAATAAGCACTCTGATCTTGAATTAGCAGCAGAGCTACCTTATGCTTCTCCGAAGCACAAAGGTCTGGAATAGATGGCAAAGAGGAAATTGGACTTCACGTTTATCGCTATAACGATCGTAATCTTTGTCTTGCTATTAGGCGGTAATCTATGGCTGAAGATAGAAAATAGAACCGCAGTTATCTTAGCCGCTATCTGTGCATGGATTATCAATTATGGCTCGAAAAATTATGCCGAAGAGTGGCAGGTCGATTTTGTTATCAATCAGTTACGACAAGATATATGCGATAAATCGATGCTTCAGTGGAGACTCGATGAAGATGAAGCGCTGCATGCCATTGTTGCCATTATTTGGGCGAGACGTATTTCTAAGGGCATGACGCCACAAGATCTCATAGATCGTATGGAGAAGGATTGGCGTGTTAAGCCCGATAATACAGCGATGCATCAATTTAAACAGATAAATCCAAAAGGCACCGCTGAGATTAAGCTATGCAACACAGGAATGAAATTGAGGCCTGACGAACTTATTCTCACGTTTAGGGATGGCAAGCTGGAAAAGTGGAAGTTAAGAGAGATGTGATTTTAAAATCCAAAGCCATCCCAAATAGTATCACTTCGTCCCTTTAGACTGGCATATTTTGAGCGCCTCCAGATTCCATCACAACGATGGGTCAAATTACACACTCGGTACAACAAGTCTCGGAATTGCTTGGTAACCTCCTCGCCGGAACAGCTGGCTGGATTTTCAGCAACGTGGCGGCAACGGTGGCGCTCCTCATTGCTGTCTTCAGTGAACATCTCAAACGGCTCTTCTGGCATCCGAAGCTTGACGTGCAATGTACCTGCGCCCCGCCCGACTGTCTGAAGACCGGTATAACTATTCCGGAGGTGCCTCCTCAGGTGATTTCGCGCCCCTGCTATTACTTCAGAATTCGCGTTGGTAACGTCGGATGTTCTTCCGCTGAGAACGTCGAAGTGATCGCGGAGGAATTGTGCGAGAGGCAGGCGAATGGGCAGTTTGAGAAACGGCAGAATTTTCAGGCGTTGAACCTCCTTTGGGCGCACTACGGGAAACCTCGGTTTGACACAATTCCTCCCGGCGTTTATCGGCATTGCGACTTGGGTTATGTGGTGCTTGACATTTATCCACGTCCACAGGCACACCAACCTGAAGGGCGATTAGAAACTTTCGACTTTGATTTCGTGGTGCATCCCAACACCGGCCAGAGTCGGATACGGCCGGGCACATACCGTCTTCGTATCGCTGCCGTGGCTTCCAACGCCAGGATTGTCCGACGGACCGTAGAACTTGTTTTCTCCGGCCAATGGCACAACGATGAAGCGACGATGTTCCGAGATGGGGTTTCGTTGCGGTTGGTGTAATCAGTGATTGGGAGAGCAGGCTTCAAGGAAAACGGAGGTAGCCCAAATAGTACCGCCCAGCTGATCTGGGCCGGCATGTTTTGGCGCCTCTAGGCTCCTTAGACCATTGAGAGGAGAAGAAACGTGGATTTGAGGAGAATCGTCCTTCGGGCCATTCTTCCTTTCCTCTTGCCGAAGACGATCGCTTGGGCTGAAGAAAAGGCTCAGCAGGTGGCCGGTTCGGGTCGCACACTTACCGACCAAGAACGGTGGCTTGCGCGAGAAGTGGGCGTAGCCAAACCGGAAAAAATCCGAGTCAGTCTCGTCGATGCACTACCCTTGCCAGAGAGTCCTGTACTGCGCACCGCTGCGTTGCAAGCCGGTCTACTGACTCCCGACATGGTCGGTCTCACTTTGGGGTACTCCGTCTTCGTCCGAAAAGAGTGCGAGGACCTTCGCATGCTCAGTCATGAGTTCCGTCACGTCTACCAATATGAGCGGGCTGGCTCCATTGCAGCCTTCCTGCCCGGGTATCTCAAACAGGTAGTGCGGTTTGGTTACAGTAGCGCTGCCTTTGAGAAGGATGCCAGAGCTCATGAGCGTGATAATCCGTGAAATGCTGAAACGCTCAGAATAGTCTCGCCTAGCTGATCTGGGCCTGCGCACATTTGGAACGCGAGGCAGGGTTGCGGCGAATCCGGTTCCACGATTTGCGTCACACCTACGCAGCCATTCTGGTCACTCACGCAGTCAACATCAAGGTCATTCAGAGCCTCTTGGGCCATGTGTCTATCGAGACGACACTTGACACATATGGGCATCTCTTGCCCGGTGCCGCTAAGGAAGTTGGTGCTAAGATGAGCG
>CAYNXT010000222.1:0-2743 GCA_964401235.1 uncultured Planctomycetales bacterium | reverse complement strand
GGGATGTCCCTCGTCTACGACGTGGCGCACAACATCGCCAAGTTTGAGCGCCATCGCGTCAATGGGGATGAGCGGACGGTCTGCGTCCATCGCAAAGGGGCCACACGCGCCTTTCCGCCAGGCCATCCGGAGGTGCCGGAGGATTATCGCCAAATCGGCCAGCCGGTGATTATTCCTGGTGACATGGGTCGCTATTCGTACGTGTTGGTAGGCACCCAGCAGGCGATGGAAGAGTCGTTCGGCTCGTGTTGCCACGGGGCCGGGCGGGTCATGTCCCGCTCAGAGGCGGTCCGTCGAGCGTCCGGGCGTTCAATTGAGCAAGAGTTGGAGCGACAGGGGATCATTGTCATGGGACGCGGACGCAAGGGGGTTGCTGAAGAGCAGCCCGCGGCGTATAAGGATGTCAACGATGTCGTGCGCGTCGTGCATAATGCCGGGATTGCCAAGCGCGTCGCCCGCTTGCGGCCCCTAGGAGTGATTAAGGGATGATTGATCCAAAGTTGCTGCGCGACAACGCAGAGATCATTCGTGAGGCGCTCAAGAAGCGAGGTGCGGCGATTGATCTCGACGCGCTGCTCAAGCAGGAGCAAGAGCATCGAGCGCTGCTCACGGCGATTGAGCAGGATCGCCATGCCTTGAAGAAAGGTTCTGAAGAGTTTGGTCGGCAAAAGGCGGATAAGAATCTTCCACCGCCATCGGAGCTCAAACAGCTTTCCGAATGCATCAAGCAGCAAGAGCAGCGACTCAAGGAGATCGAAGAGGAGGTCAACCAGCAGCTCACCTATCTGCCGAATATTCCGCACAGCTCGGTGCCGGTCGGGGATGCCCGCGCAAACCAAGTGGTACGGATCGTTGGAGAGAAGCCGTCGCATAACTTTCAACCAAAGACGCATCTCGAGCTCGCCGCCGAACGCGGGTTGCTGGATTTTGAACGGGCCGCAAAAATCACCGGGTCGCACTTTCCCCTCTATACGGGTAAGGGCGCGCGGCTTGAACGCGTCCTCATCAACTGGATGCTCGACGTCCACACGAAAGAGCACGGCTATACCGAGCTCTCACCGCCGTATCTGGTCAATCGCGCCTCCATGTTCAGCACGGGCCAGTTGCCGAAATTTGAAGACGACATGTATCGGCTCAAAGATGACGATCTCTTCCTTGTGCCAACGGCCGAGGTGCCGGTGACGAACCTGCATCGAGACGAAACACTGGAAGAGCAGCAGCTGCCCATCCGCTACGCTGCCTATTCGGCCTGCTTTCGTCGAGAAGCCGGCTCCTACGGCAAAGAGACGCGGGGATTGGTCCGTGTCCACCAGTTCGACAAAGTCGAGATGGTCAAGTTTGTAAAACCCGAAACGTCCTACGATGAGCTTGAGCAGTTGGTCGCCAATGCCGAAGCAATCTTGCAACGACTTGGGTTGCACTATCGGGTTGTCTGCCTGGCCGCAGGTGATTTGAGCTTTGCCGCAGCCAAGTGTTATGATCTGGAAGCCTGGGCGCCTGGGTTGAATCAATATTTGGAGGTGTCGAGTTGCAGCAATTTTGAAGCGTTTCAGGCGCGGCGTGCGAACATTCGCTTTCGGTCCTCCGGGTCGAAAAAACTCGAGTACGTGCATACCCTCAACGGATCAGGCGTGGCGTTGGCACGGACGGTAATTTGCCTCTTGGAAACACACCAGCAGGCCGGTGGCCGCATTCGTATTCCCGACGTCCTGCAACCCTACCTTGATGGCCAACAGCTCCTCTAAAGTGTTGCTGACGTGGCTGGGACGATTCCTCAAGGTCGTCATGGTCGTGGTCCTCATGCCATTGGCCGGCGGGTTGCTTATCGGGTTTCTCGATCAGCTGAATGTGATTACGGCCTCAGGCGTGGATGTGCGCGAATGGCTCGGGTGGGGATTTGTCGTCTATCTGGGCGTGCATATTCTCCTCTATCGGCCGGTGCCGATTTTTCAGATCAGCCATCGGGTTTTTGCCGCGCTGGCCGGTTGGCTGTTTGGAGGGCAAGTGGCCAGCGTCGAGGGACAAGGAGGAAAAGGGAAGGGCAAGGGCGCAAAAGCAGACCCGGCCTCGCAGGGCTCTACCCTCGTGGCATTCAGCCCCTATGTCATTCCCAGTTACACGGTACTTGTCTGCGCCGTAGCGTGGGGCCTGACCCGCTGGCTCGATCGAGCTTGGCTGGATGCGCCGGTCAGCCTGCTCATCGGCGTGACGATGGCCTTTCACTGGCTCATGACCGCAGATGAATTGCAGCAGCAGCGGGAAAAGTGGCATGTGGAGACTTATCTGCTTGCGATCGGGCTGATTTTTATGTTGACGGTGATTATCGGCGGGGCGTCCGCCTCCTGGGCACTGCCGGAGGTGTCGTTCGTCCAGGCGCTGACCGACGGCATGGTGCGCGCAAAAGCGTTCTACGCGACTATCATGCATCGATTGTTCTAGGAGGAGTGGCTGAGTGGCTGAAAGCAGTGGTCTTGAAAACCACCGTCCACGCAAGTGGACCGCAGGTTCGAATCCTGCCTCCTCCGTTGATTTTTCCTTTGTCAGGAAAAATCAACGGATGCCGCAACGAGCGGAGCGAGGCGACAAGCCGAGCCGCGAGTGCGGCGCCGCTCCGCAGCAACTCATTCTGGAGAGGTGGCTGAGCTGGTTGAAAGCACCGTTCTCGAAAAGCGGTAGGGTCGTGAGGCCCTCGTGGGTTCGAATCCCACCCTCTCCGTTTCGCATTCTGCACGCCAGACTCAAG
>CAYNXT010000221.1:0-2744 GCA_964401235.1 uncultured Planctomycetales bacterium | reverse complement strand
ATCAGCCCCTGGGGAGGGCACGCGAATAGGCACTTTGGCCAGTCAGCGCGATGAAAGGCGATTCAACGTAGCCGCAAGCCGGGCAAAAGACCAGATGTGGCTCTTCTACTCCGCAACTTTAAACGATCTTAGCCCTCGCTGCCTTCGTTATCGTTTGTTGGAATACTGTTTGAATCCTAGAGTCCAACCTACAGCCGTGGAAGGGATCAACCTAGAGACGCTGCGAATGCTTGCCAAGTCTTCCGATCGGGATAGGGATAAGCCCCCATCTCCTTTTGACAGCTGGTTTGAGGTGGATGTGTTCTTGAAAGTTGCTGAGCGCGGCTATCGAGTAATTCCTCAATTTGCGTGCGCTGGGAAGCGAATTGATTTAGTCGTTGAAGGGATGGAGGGGCGCGTCGGTGTCGAGTGTGATGGTGATGCTTGGCACGGAGCCGATCGTTATGAGGAAGATGTTGCTAGAGAAAGAATGTTGAGACGTTGTGGGTGGACCTTTTGGAGAGTCAGAGGAGGGGTCTTTTATCGTGACCCTGAGGGTGCAATTGAAAGCCTATGGGATGTGCTAGACCGTCTCAAGATTTACCCCAGTAGTCAGGAAGCAAAGAGCGCGGGGACAGCCAAGCAGGCAGCTCAGACTGAGATAGGACGCGATAACAGGGAACAGATGAGAGTGTCAACTTCTGAGAAGCCTTCCGTGATTCCAACACAGGCCGAAATTGAACAATCTTCTGTGGGAAACGATGAGACCGCCGCCACTACTGCAGTGCTTGAGAGAGCATCTCCACAGACCAGGCAGGTGAATCAAGATCTATTCGGCAGTCAAGGTGTCCAAATACCGCTTGTGACCTATCAGGTTTGGAAACCAAGTCCGCTTCCTGATCCGCGCGTGGCTCCACTGGCCGAAGTTATCCCCGGACTTGTTGAGATTGTGACTGTAGAGGGCCCAATGCTGTGTCATCGTGCATATCGGGTCTACGCAAGGGCCGCTGGTATAGGGAGGGTAAAGAGCCACGTACGTTCAGCTTTCAATCGAGCTATGCACCAAGCCATACGACGCGGCCTTATTGAGCAGCGCAACGAATATGCAACTTCTGGCCAAGTTAACCAGGTCGTTCGGAAGACAGGTACTCCAGCTGTAGTTCTCCGCACACGCGGAGACCGGACATTTGAGGAGATACCTCCGGCTGAAGTAGGTACCGTAATGAAGTTCCTTGTAACAAGAGATCCGTCTTTGAGAGAGGAGGAACTATTTCGCTCTATTCTGGACCTCTATCAAATTGGACGCCTAACGACGAACTTTCGATTCTTACTTGCTCAAATAAAGGCTCGGTATTTGACAGAACAGAAGGAAACTCCAGATAGGGCGAGTTAGGTAGCGTGTGCCGAAGGCGTCTTGACCCATCCAGTTACACTCCTCGCGATTGCCACTGTTGCGGCGGTCTTGACGCTTCCTAGTTTCACGATCGATGCTTGAATCGGAGCTGGCTTTTCTTCAACACCTTAGAGAGGCAATCGATAAATACCTGTTCTTAGGGTTCGCTCCATCAGGCCGAACACCAGGCGGAACTGATCCGGCATCAGAGAAAATGTCAGAAGCGCTTCAGAAGCCAGAATTCCAGGCCTTGCGCCAGAGGATTAGCGAAGCGAAACCTCGAGCGAAGGCAATTATGGCAAAGTTTGGGATCTCTCCAGTATTGGAGCAATATGCTCCACCGCTCATTGGTGGCGGCCTGATAGCCAGGCAGCACATCTTGGACGTCGTTACTGATAACATGACATGGCAGAGGGTGGAGAAGGAAAAGATCCTGGATCCAATTGACCAAGCAATCGGTGCGATAAGACAAGAAGCTAATCGGATGGAGCCTGGAGAGGCTGTGTTTGACCCATGGGGGCCAATCTCAGCCATCCTGTTCGACTTTGGAAGCGATCTCGTCATAGAAATTGTATCTCTAGCGGGACTTACACCCGACTGGGCCCTGACTCCCAGGGAAAGCTACTCTCATACGACGAGAAATCGTGCTTTCAGGGGTAGGGTCGACGCGGCTTATAAGCAGCTTGACTCGGAGGCGCAGCGGCGTTTCGTCCTCAATGTTGCGCGTGAGATTGGGCGAAGAGACCCTGACAAGCATGAGCGTCTGAACGAAGCACTTCGTAGAATTGGATGGTCATTAATCGGAGAATCACTTGTACCGGTTGGCGTCCTTAAGCCAGAGGATCTACAAGCGTTACCTGATGCTGCACGTGCTGACCTCGCCAAGGCAGCTGACCGGCTCTCGACCGACCCAACTGGAGCCATTTCCGCCGCCTGCGGAGCTGTCGATACGGTTACGGCAGACGTCTTCGAGACACACAAGCTTGGTAAGCCTGGTGAAAGGTCATTCCAGGAGAGAGTCAATCTCTCAATGCAGACACTTGGAGTTTTAGGTCGCCTGCAGAGGGAGCTTGAAGAGCTAGGGTGGGATGCGAATAGGGCAAGGGAGTTTTGTCATAACCTAAAGGGGTCGATTTCCCAAGCGGCGAAAGTTATGGAAACACTGCGTTCTCAAATGGGGGATGTTCATGGAAGTAAGCCAACCCTTGAGGCCTTGGCGTTTGACTCCATTCGATGGGCGATGATCCTATGCTCCTTGCTGAAGAGCGCAGGAAGCTAGCGTGTAACCAGATTGTAACCAGAGTTGTGCATTTCGTGAAAAATCGTGCAACGTCGGAATTCCGGTGACATCACATTGTTGAGTTCATGAACC
>CAYNXT010000220.1:0-2757 GCA_964401235.1 uncultured Planctomycetales bacterium | reverse complement strand
AGGTGATGGAGCACTCGAGCGGACCGTTCAAGATGCCGGCGTGGCCGGTGCGCGTGGACGGCAAACCGCCGCGTCTCGCGCCGTCGCCGCGCCTGGGCGAACACAGCGCCGCGGTACTGAACGAGTGGCTTGGCATCGGCGCGGATGAAGTCTCCGCGTTGAAGAGCGAGGGCGTGCTGTAGTGCGCGCTATCGGTGCACGATCATCCCAGAGAGGAGCGTAGAAGGCGACATAAACGGCGTTCTACCTATCCGGTCGACTCAGCATGGCCCGATATGTAGTGGGCACACCGGTCAGCATGGCCCCACTACCGCCACGAGTTGCGTGGTGCTGAGTCAACCGGATAGGTAGAAACGGCGTTATCGGTGGGCGACGCTGCGCGGGGCGACCGCTGTCCCCCTAGGTACAGCGTTGTCCACGAAGGTGGTGGCCCCAACGGGTTCTACTGAGAGTTGGCGCTTCCAACTTACCGGCGAAGCGGTAATAGTATAGATCGATCGTCGTCAGGGAAAGAACGGGTAGCCCGCCGCCGTCGCGGCAAGCTTCAACGCACCATAGGCGCCTGCGAGAGTCGCCGATCCTTTCACCACGGTCCAGATTCCCCCAGCTAAAGCACGAAGGCGCGGCGCGCGCTTTTGAGCAGCCAGCTCCTCTCCGAATCCTGCGACTAATTCCAAAGCATCGGCTTTCTGATCACGTTCCAGCGTTCCGTCGTTCGTTACAGCTTCAGCGAGGTTCTTCAGCGCATCAGCGACGTCGGGACTTACGGCCTGATTCACCGCTTCCACGCTGGCTGTAACGTCGCCGATCATCTGTCCAAGGTTGAGCGATGCGACCTGAGTTTGATTGAAATTGAAAATGATAGTCGTGCGTCGATCCTTTTCCGCCATGCCGATCTGTCTCCGTTCGAGTTGCACGGTATCCGCACGCAAGAGATAGTCATCCTTCAGCGTCTTCAACTCGCTTGCGACGTCACTACGAATTTCATCGGGCAGCGGCGCGCCCAGCATTCTCTGCCAATCATCTTCGAGCGCACGCATCGCTTGCCCGCCTTGGCGATCCACTATTCTGTGTACGCTGCCAACCAAATCGCCATGCCATGAGTCGCGCTCCTCAGGAGCAAGAGGTAGATCTATCTCTAACCGAAGCCTTTCCTCTAAGAGGCGCTTCACATTCGCTAAACGAGCCTTATTGCGCGCGATGATGACCGCGCCACTTCGGCCCTGTCCCCTAACCGTGTGCTCGTTTGCGATTCGTTCTAATTCCTCCCTCTCCGAGCGCTCCAATTGCTCTGCCAACACCGTGACCCGTTCTTCGAGAAGACGCGCGCGTGACGTCATCGAGCGGCCTCCGGCGGTATTTCCCAGGTGTGACAACGGTGAATAAAGAGGACACTCGGAGTAGTGCATTGGCTTTGCCTGCTGCCACTCCCACCGCCAACTACTTGGAGGGACGCCCTGACGTCTCAGCCTCTCATGAGCACCATCGCGCTCCTCGCTGCCGTAGTAGTCGGTGAGTCCGCTAACAAAGACTCGGAATCGATCGAATAAGACCTCCGGGCAGAAATTGAACAGGCTCTTGCCCTTTTCCCCTCCAACAACCGCAGGAGCCTCCTCGGCGCTCACTGGACGAAGTGGGGATTTCGCCCAATATTCTTCCAAGGCTGCTTCTTCGCTTACATCTATGGGCGTGCTTCCGTAGTACTTCAGCGTACGTCGGCTCTCGAAATGCCGGGGGCACTGAAAGGGCGTCGCGAACGGACATCTAGTCGGACCGCCTCGCGCCAGGCTGATCGCCGCGGACCACGTCATGTCGGGCTCAGTAGGGTCTCCGCTCATAGCTCTCCCGATAATCTTACGTCGCGACATCCCGAACAATGGACAGTCATTTGACAGTCGAGACCTGCGGCGACATGCTTGCTCGGCGATGACTGCCAGGGAAAGGCTCCTGATTGACCGGGTGAAATTGACAGAGCTTCGCGCACAAGAGTCAGAGACCCAGGATCTCGCCGAGATCGTTGAACGGCTCACCCATAGAGGGCTCGGGCATAGCACTGTCGTCGTCGAGCAACGGTATCAGCGGGCCTCTCTACTGTGCGCGAGTCAGTCGAGCAGCGCGTGCACCTTGAGCGGGAAACTCCGCTCGGGTCCGAGAGCGTTGGCGCCGCGCATGACGCTCTCGTGCAGCACATCAACGCCGTGCTGGATAATCATTCCGCACGACTGTTGGCGGAACTTGAACAGGATGCGACCCGAGCGCTTGGTAGTCTCAGCGAGACATTCCGTCACATGCATCAGACCGCGATTCAGGGTCTGCGCGAACAGGTGCTTCGCGAGGCAGACATCATCCGTCAAGAGCGTGGCCTGGGGACCACGTCGGGAGAGCGTGCCCACATAACGGTCAACATCAATCAAAGCCAGGTTGGCGCTTTGAACCTTGGGCAGGTCATTGGCGATATTGACGCCAGGGTGGCAACCCTCAATGACTCAGGATACAAAGAACTCGCGCAAGCGCTGAAGGCCCTCACGGAAACGATCAACGCTCACGCGGAGCGCCAAGTCAAAGAAGAAAGCCTCGAAGTCTTAGACGAACTTGCGCGAGAATTCACGCAGGAGAAGAAGCCGAGCCGTTTGCGCGCGTTCGGTTCGAGGATTTTGCAGCTTACCCACGATCCGGCAATCGTCGCTGCATATGAAGTGGTCCGGAGGTAAGGTCAAAGGGTGTGTAAACGAGAGAGGGCGGTGTAACCTTCGGTTC
>CAYNXT010000219.1:0-2759 GCA_964401235.1 uncultured Planctomycetales bacterium | reverse complement strand
GCCGGCGTCGGCCACCCGCTCCATCCGCTCGCTCCCGTCGGGGTTTCGCGCGTGGATTAGTCCTTCGGGGGTTTGGGCGATTAACGTCGAGCACCTCATCTGAGAAAGGGCTCTATCCGGATTTCCCAACGACTTTTTAGGCGCGCCGCGCAAGATGTAACTATGCGCTAGCTCCCCCCCATCCCCCCAGCCAGCCTGCCCCCTTTGCTCCGTAAGTTTGGACCCGAGATTTCTTGAGTTTGGAAAAAAACATGGGTCTTCTCTCTCGATTGAGTGACAACAACACCGGGAGGGAGGGGACCCATGAGCAACGTTAAGCTGCTGAGCAAGCTCTTACGCCTGAAGGAGATGAAAGTCAGGTGGTTTCAATTCGAGAATCGGGGGAAGGAGCTTCACCTCGGGGTGAAGCCCTACAAGAACGGCTGCCGGTGCCCGAAATGTGGGCTGCGCGGGCCGATCATCCGGATGGGCAATGACACGCGGACATGGACGGATATCGCAGTTTTCGGCATGCGCATCTTTCTGCACTATGCCCCTAAGGAGATCGACTGTCCCACTCACGGTCGCATCCAGGAGGAGATCCCTTGGGCGGCCGTCCAGGCACGGGTCACCTACCGGCTGGAGTTCCGTGTTTGCGCGCTGAGCCAGATCATGACCCAGAAAGCGGCATCCGAGATTCTCAAGATGCCGACCTCGACGCTCTCGGACATCCTCCACCGGGTCATCACCCGCACGAGAGCCAGCCACAAGATTCGGGGGCTCGTGACCCTGGGCGTCGATGAGATCGCCTACTGCAAGGGCCAGAGCTACGCGACGATCGTCTACGACTTGGACCGATCCTGCGTGGTGTGGGTCGGCAAGGGCAAGGGTCGCGCCACGATCGACGAATTCTTCACCACGCAGATCTCGGAGCACCAGCGAAAGGGGATCACTTGGGCGAGTTGCGACATGAGCCGGGCCTACACCGAGGCGATCAAGCACCACTGTCCGAACGCCAGGCTCGTCATCGACCGCTTCCACGTCGTTAAGGCCCTCAACGAAGCCGTCGATGCCGTCCGCAAGGAGGAGTGGCATTCGCTCAAAGGCGACGCACGCAAGGTGATCAAGGGGCTGCGCTGGCTGCTCGGCATGAGCTTGCGGAATCGGAGCCCGAGCCAGACGCGGTTGCTCAACGAGCTGCGCAATTCCAACCGGCGCATCCATCGCGCCTGGGTGCTCAAGGATGAGTTCGAGCACTTCTGGAACTACCGCTACGTCGGATCCGCCACGAGCTTCCTGAAGTCCTGGATGACAGCCGCGCTCAAGAGCCGTATCCCGTCGCTCAAGACGTTCGTCGCCACACTCAAGGTGCACCAGGAGAACATCCTGTCGTTCATCCAACGCCCGCTGACTAACGCGGTCGGCGAGGGGATCAACCGGATTATCAAGATCGTGAAAAACAGAGCTTCTGGATTTCATACCTTGGCGAGCTTCGCCGACCTGATTTTCCTGACCGTCGGTGACCTCGATATCCCTGCTCAGATTCCGAGCGGACTCCGCACCCTCTGAGACCAGAGCGAAATCCCTATGAAACAGCACAATCCTCATAAAATCATGGTTGGGAAATCCGGATATAGCCGTAAATGCTTACCCGGTTGACACACCGGAGATGATTTGACATGTTGTCGCTGTGAGTCGCCCGGGTTATCCCAAAGACCTGCGAGCATTTCGCCGACAGTTCGCCTCCGACGAACAGTGCTGGAAATATCTCATCCAATGCAGGTGGCCAGATGGCTTCATTTGTCCGAAGTGCTCAGGAAAGGAGGCGGTGCGCATCTCTACTCGACCTGTCTGGCGATGTCGGAAGTGCCGAAGCCAAATCTACCCGATGGCAGGGACAATAATGCATCGCTCCCACTTGCCGATCGAGGAGTGGTTCTGGGCCGCGTATTTGGTCGCGACCCACACGCCTGGAATCAGTGCCTTGCAGCTTCAGTGGCAGCTCGGGATAGGAAGCCATGACACTGCCTGGCACATGCTCCATCGTCTGCGCAAAGCGATGGTTCACGATACGAGGTCACGGCTGTCCGGACTCATCGAAGCCGACGAGGCTTTTGTGGGAGGTCCAGCGAAAGGCAAAAGAGGACGAGGTGTTGCCACCGCAGAACACAAGAGCCTGGTGGTCGGGGCCGTAGAGGTCTTGGTTTACCACGACAAGAATGGCGAGCGGCGAGAGCGTGCCGGCAGGATGCGTCTGGCGATGATTCCTGATGCCAGCGGGGACAGCCTGGGAGGGTTTCTGACTCGCAATGTTGAAGCAGGAAGTCGAATTCGAACTGATGGATGGAAGGGATATTCTAACGCGGCGCTCGAAGACTACGTCCACCACGTTCGGCTTGTGGGCTCATCCCAGCGTGCCCACAAGCGCTTCCCTCATATCCACAGGGTCTTCGGGAATATGAAGACTTGGCTTAACGGGACGCATCACGGAGTCGAGCCCAAGTATCTGCAGAGTTATTTGGACGAGTATGTTTTCCGTTTCAATAGACGGCGGACACCCATGGCGGCTTTCCAGACTCTGCTCGGAATCTCACTCCAAAAAAGTCCACTGCCCTTGGTTCGACTTAGGTCCGGTGTGTCAACCGGGTAAGCATTTTCGCAGATTCTGGGCTTCCACTCGTTTGAACAAGCGGGCGCGTAGCCGCTTTTGCCCGTCTTGGCGCTCTCCCAACGCTTGGGATGGACGGACTCGCGGCAGCGAAAGAGGGTGAGAAACAGCT
>CAYNXT010000218.1:0-2764 GCA_964401235.1 uncultured Planctomycetales bacterium | reverse complement strand
GGGGGTGCGGCGCCGGACCAGGCCGCCATGGTACCCCCAAACGCCTCCTGGCAGGCGGCATTGAGCCCCCTGCCATGACGCGCATTCCCCCCCGCCGCAAGCAGCGGGGCAGCCTGAGCGGTTTTCGCGCACATAATGCGCTACCGCAGACACTGTGGTAGAGCCTGGGACCGATACAATCTACAGGGCCGACACGACAGGGAATGGCGGCAGCGCGTAAGTCAGCTCTTCTCTCCACGTAGTAAGTCCATGGCGCTTTGGCGGTCAAAACATCATGGTTTTGTCGTCGCTGCCGAAGGACGGTTCACTCTCCCCTAGCGCCACGTGTGGAACGCTTTCGCCATACTCCACACGGTCCATCCATTCCTGCCAGAGCTGCTCTTCCTCGGCCTTGTAGAGGAGATAACGCGAGGTCAGAAAGCGGGCCTCCGGCCGCATATCGACCCGCTGCCTGGCCTCGTGTTTAAACCACTGCAGCTGCGTCTCAGCCAGCGAGGCGAGAAACCTGACCCTGGCAACGTCCTGCCGGGCCCGCAGGGTTTCTTCAGCCAGCGCTTTTTCTTGCAGGGCCCATTCGCGTTCTTGCCGGGCCTGGCGCAACGTCAAGGGTTCAAAGCCCTCATCGTTGGGCCAGATATCGGCGTGCGGTGTGCGCAGATAGCGGGCCAGGACAGCCCGACGGTCGCGCACACGTTAGTCGACTGGTCCATGCGTTTCGTTGTACACGATCATCTCGAGCTTTTCCTGCGCTTGGCGTTCTGAGCCGGCTTTGCGGATGAGCTGTTGGACAAGCTCGGGTGTGAGCCAACCCCAGGAGGCACGATCAATCCAGAGAGGGAGAGACTCGACAGGTGCGCTAAGCCCTGGCAGCCCCTGCCGGTCCTCGGGAGACGATCCAAACACCGCTGGTGCCAGAGACGTCTCATCCTCACTCGCCACCATGTGGATGAACGCCGCATCGTAGTGCAGGTGGTATACCGTCCCCTGAAAGCTCTTATGCACAATGCCGAGGAGTCCCATCATGGCCAGCTTGGGGAGGACATTACGGCGCAAATAATGCGGGTGGGTGTCAGTCGTCGTGCTGATCTGCGCATACCCGACCGGCACCGTATAGCCGGGGTGTTCCATAGAACGGATGCTGTTCAAGTAGCCCAACACCTGCCGGGCTTTTTTGCCCAGTTGCGCTTTGAGCTGGGTGGCCACAACAACATTGTGCAGGGGCACATCGCTGGACACCGCAGGAGGAGGTTCTGTGGCTCTAGCATGTGGGTGGGTGGCATCCACACCTATGTGGATGGGTATCTTAGTAGTAGGATCTAGATCTTTAACTACTACTCTGGTGTGGATCCACTCCCCAGGTAGAGGTGTGCCACCCTCACTCATGTGGGTGGGTGTATCATGTGGGTGGGTGGTATCCACACCTATGTGGGTGGGTGGTATTTCTGCCTCGATTTCGTGGGGTTGAGAAACATCTGGAGGCTCCTCACGCGCACGTAATCCCAGGACATCAAAGGGGGAAAACCGTCTGGTGTGTCGCTCAAACACTGCCTCAAGCTCCTGGAGGTGGGCTGATTTGTCCTTTGCTGGCTTGGGCATGTGGCACCTCAACTTACCGTGTGAGCGGTGCTACTTCAGGGTGGTATTCAGACTCTTCGGTGGGGACGAGTTCCGGTTGGAGCCGTAGGCGTGCCAGGACCTCACGGCCTAACTCCATGAAGTCCCGCGCCCCATTGCTCTGCCGGTCGTGTTGAAAGATGGTGCGTTTGTTCGCTTCAGCCTCCTGAATCCTAGCTGAGCTCGTGATGCTGGTGTGGAACACTTTGTCGGCAAAGCGGCGTTCGATAGCGGCCTTCATCGCCTTACAGACATTTTTTCGGCCGTCGTGTCGGGTGATGAGGACACCGAGGATATCGAGCTTGGGATTCACGTCCCGGACATCCCGGATGAGCTCCTCTAAATCCTCATAGCCGTCGAGGGAATATTTGCTGCCAGATTCGATGGGAATTAAACAATAATCCGACGCCACCAGCGCATTAACCGTGAGCAACGACAGACTGGGGGGACAATCGAGGAGGACGATGGCGTCATCGGTTAAGGCCATTTGCGACAGTCGTTTGCGTAGAACGTTTCCCGGCATGGTAATGCTCATGCGGGGCAAGTCACGCTCAGCCTTGGTCAGCTGCACGTGGCCGTAGATCAGTTGGACATGATCTTCGATCGTATCGTACCACGGGGTTGGCGGAGCGACTGTTCTGTCTAACATAAGGGTGGCAATTGTCGTTTTTACTTCGTATGGATCGACTAAGCCTAGAGTGGTCGAAACATTGGCTTGGGGGTCAAGGTCGATTACCAAAACAGGAAAACCCAGACGGGCTAAAGCAGCGGATAAGTGCAGCACCGTGGTGGATTTCCCGACGCCGCACTTTTGGTTCAACAAACTGATTACATAGGCCATAGGCATATCTCCTATGCGGAATGTTCCGTGGCAGAGTGTAGCACGCTGAGGAGTTTTGTCTAGACTGGGATCGCTTTCTGTGGTGAGAAGGGTGTGTGAGCATCGAAGGAAAGCACTGTATGTTTCTCCACTACGCCTGGGGAAAACTGTGGTGCGGGTGGTGCAAAGTGTCGTTATACAAAAGCGTTTGATAGCGTGCCTACTGCTGCACCAGGAGTTGTCGGTATCTCTCCCAGTGCGTGTGAGCCCTAGCGCTACTGTGGCCCTGGCGTGTGGTTAGGCACTCCGTATCTCAGGGGGGAGATCGGC
>CAYNXT010000217.1:0-2791 GCA_964401235.1 uncultured Planctomycetales bacterium | reverse complement strand
CACGGACGCAGTAGGTGGTCGCGAATACAAATGCCCCCGCCGCAACCCCGGCGAGCAGCCGAACCGATTGTCTGCCGTTCCAGAATAGACCCATTGTGTACTCCAAGCCCAAATACTATCTCATAGTATCGGATTTGTCAAATCGATTAAGCAATCGGATGATCAGGCCAAGCTTTTTCATACCAGTGATCGCGAGAAGATAAAGAGTGCCGACAGCCAACTAGAAATGAACGTCTTGCTCATCGCGTCCTCCTAACTCCTCTGAAGGGGGCGTGTCGCTCAGTATGTTCGATAATCTTGCGCATCATTTGGACCGTCTCAACCGGATACCGTCCGGTGGCGGTTTCTCCTGAGAGCATGACATAGTCTGAGCCGTCGATTACCGCATTGGCCACATCGGTCACTTCGGCCCGAGTCGGCACCGGATGGTCAATCATATGCTCAAGCATCTGGGTGGCCGTGATGACCGGTTTACTCCGATGATTGCAGGCAGCAATCAGCCACTTCTGTAAGATCGGGATCTCATAAATCGGCACGGAAATGCCTAAGTCGCCTCGGGCCACCATTAAGCCATCGGCCACTTTGAGAATCGCGGCGATGTTGGTAATGCCTTCCTGATCTTCGATCTTGGCGATCACCTGGCTGCGCCGCGGGCGCTGATCGAGTCTGCGTTTGACTTCCAGCACGTCGGCGGCATTTCGCACGAACGACTGCGCAATAAACTCCGCTCGGTGGGCCAGGCCAAAGGCCAGGTCGCGCACATCCTTGTCGCTAATGGGCGGAAACTCCAGGCGCGCCCCTGGGATGTTCACTCCTTTGTGCTCGCCCAACTGCCCTTCTTGCACCACTTCGGTTACCAACTGATGCTCAGAGACGCGCAGCACACGCAGGTGGATCTTGCCGTCGTTGATGAAGACCATTTGTCCGGGGCGAATCGTCTGGAAGGGGCCCTCGTAATCCAGCGACACCCCCTGGCGGGTCCCAATGATGGACTCCTTATAGAGCGTGAATTTCTGGCCTTCGCTCAACGCCACCGCGTGCCCACCCCACAACCGGCCGGTACGGATGCGATGGCCTTCCAAATCTTGCAAAATGGCGACCTTGCGTCCGACTTGCCGCTCAGCAATGCGCACATGAGCTAGCATACGGCCGTGATCCTCCATCGTGCCATGGGAAAAATTGAACCGGAAGACGCCGACCCCTTCCTGAATCATGCGCGTCAGCGTCTTGGGATGGGCACAGGCAGGACCGACCGTTGCGATAATGCGAGTTCTCATTATTGAAGAAGAGCGCTCGTTCGCTCAATGGCTCATTGGCGCATTAGCTAGATCAATCAGCGGTATGTTCAAACAGTTGAGCGTGCGTGGAAAAAGCTGGAGGTTTTGGGCTCACCGGTAGCGTTAACTTAAGATCAGCCTTCCCAGGAATGCAGATATTCTTACACGCTAGCCACTCCACGTGAGCGCCGATTGGTACGGCCTGCGGCAACAGCTTACTTGGCGTGAGCTTCAAGGTACTTAAGAGTACCACAGAGCCCATATAGCCATTTGTGTGGATGTCACCAGGATCCACTAGCTTCTCAGGAAGCGGCCAGCGAAGCGGACTGATAGTCACACCCTGAGGAATGGACCAAGCTACTTTCGTCGGAAGACCCGCGTCTCCTGGGTCCTCGGCATAAATGTGCCAACCTTCCTCGATGTCAAAGTGGACGCCGATACGGGTTCGGCCGCCTGGCTGTACCGAAGCGTGCTCGGCGATTAGTTCAGCCGTCACCAGCGAGAGTTTAGGTTCCGCGAAGCCGGCTCGCGGCTCGGTTGTATTGCCCGGCTCGTCCTGCGGCTCGCGACCAGAGGCAATCGCGCCAGGTCCATGCCAACCGAGTCCAAGCGCGAGCGCAAGAATGAGAAATGAGCGCTTAACGCTTCGGGGCAGCATCCATCACCGAACGCGCTCGGCCGGCTTCCATGATCGGCAAATTGGCCTCGGTGGGCACGTAGATCACCGTCTGCTGATTCGATTTAATGCCCTCGATCCATTTGTATCGGAGATAGTTATCTGAAATGCTTGCTGCAATGATCTCATTGCTCTTTGCGATCCCCTGGGCTCTAGCGACCTCAATTTCGGCATCTTTCTTGGCTTTTGTCAGCTCAAACTCCTTTTGCAGCGACTCCTGTTCCGCCCGCAGCTTGGCCTCAATACTCTGGGCAAAAGATGGGGGGAGCCGCACATCACGCAAGAGCACATCTTGAACGATGATGCCTCGCTGGTCGAGCTTGCTTTTTAGAAACCCGAGAATGTTCTCCCCGATTTCTTTTCGCCCGGCGTCACTAAACAGCGCTTTCACCGCATAGCCGCTGACGACGTTGCGAATGGCTTCGCGGATATATGGCTCGAGAATTGTCTCGCGATAGTTGCGGCCAATGGTTTTGCGCACGATGACGGCCTGATCGGCAGGCACGTTGTAGATCACCGACATATCTAGCTGTGAAATCAATCCCTCAGAAGACGGCACGCCGGCCACTTCTTTAATCTCTTGAGTTTTGACGTTCCAGGTTTCAACCCAACTGAAGACGGGCATATAGATATGCCAACCAGGACCCAAAGGTTGATCGGCAATGTGTCCAAAATCAGCTTTAACCCCGACCTCTCCATCTTCAATAACCGTCAAACCACAGCCCGAAATCACCGGCAATGCGAGCAGTAGCAAAACCGATACCCAAGTTCGTCGATGCATCGCTCCTCCTCTGAAGCGGCTGCCATCAGGGCAGCCGCGGAATGGCCGCACATCCGC
>CAYNXT010000216.1:0-2800 GCA_964401235.1 uncultured Planctomycetales bacterium | reverse complement strand
ATTAATCAGATTCTGATACGGCACTTCCATTTGGTTCCCCATAGTCTTGAAATACTCCACAACATCCGCTCCCAGTCGAATCGTCACTGGCTTTTTGAGAAGCCTGGCATAAGGATTGCGGCGGCCTTTCATCTTCGAAAAGTCGTATTCTGTTCTCATGTGTACTCCCTCCGATACTGTTTCGCTTCGTGGCGTGTGGCCTTTCTCGCCGAAATAATTCTGATCACCGACTGCGCCTCTCTGACGCAATGACACACGACCAAGAGACGTAGCGTGAAACTCACGCCGAGCATGATAAAACGATCCTCCCGATCGGAGTGATCGGGATCGAAGAACTCGATGGCATGCTCATCGTAAAACACCGTTTGCGCCTCTTCGAACGAGACGCCATGCTTCCTTCGATTCAGGGCAGCCTTGCGTTTGTCCCATTCGAAGTGGATGTCATGCATATGTACAATGTAAATATACCATTCCTGCGAGCTGTTTTCAAGAAGTTCGAAGGAGGCGGGAAGCGTTCCAAATGTGCCAGCCCAGATCAGCTAGGCGGGACTATTGAGGACGGCACCGAGTTTCCGTCTCTGAGTTTCATATCGTAATCCGCTCTGATTTCCACGGCTGCAACTCAAATACTTCAATCTGAAGGAGCTGGATAAACTTCCTTAATTCGGGCATTGACTGCATGCTCCTGGCGTCTTCGTGTGCGCCTGTTCCTTGTGTTACCAAGATGGCTGTTTTGATGTCATGCTCACCTAGGCGTCCGAACTCCTTATAGGATGCCAGTAAGTTCGCTTTGTGCAATTGGTTGGAATAGGTATAAATTTCCAGAGCGGCTCTCAATAGCGGCTCCGGATTCTCCCCGCACTTCAGCTCAATCAGATACACACAAGGATCGGGTGCGCTACGAAACGAGATCAGGTCAATTTTCCCGACCGCTTTGTTCGCGCGGCTCTTCTTCAATGGAACCTGGTAATCGACTACACGCCCTAAGGGTCCGAGGTCGGTTTGATAGAGACATTTTGCAACATGTTCCTCGAGTCTTCTTGGTCTCCGATGCGAGGGAGTGTCGTACTCGGGCCGGTTAATCGGTTTCAATCCGCGGGTGAGGCTCTCAAAATGATCCGAGAGAAATTCCGCGGCAAGTTCTGAATACCACTCGCCATCCTGGGTCTTGCCTCTCCGTTTGCAGCAGGGTAACTGATACAACAGCGATGGCATTTCGATCCCTTTTTGGAGGTCAGAAATGATGCGATCTCTTGCGTACTTTATCATGCAACACCTCCGTTCCAGTCTTAGGCATCCCACCACTCGCCATCGCGTTTCATTTCTACCCGCTCAAAGAACTTCGCAAACCGCCCGGGCTGAGCTGTATGAATCGGCACAACCCTCTTTGGGTTGATGGCGCTCGCCAAGCGCTTTAAGTCTTCAACTGAGGCATGCCCCGAGGTATGGATGTGCGACATCGGAATGCGCCAGCGCTTGAGCCACTCACGAAACGGCTGCTGGCGCTCCTCGTTTAGATAGCCCTTCCAGAGCGAGTAGATCAGGCGAGCTCCCTGCAGGCAATTGGCCCGGTTGAGCTCCTCCATCATCGGTGGCCGAAACAGCAGCGCGGCGCGCGGGGCAAGCGCTGCCAGGCGCTCGGGGAAGATGCGCCGCGTCTTGTAGCGGTCAATGACCTGGAACATCGCTTGCCGCTTGACTAGTCGGCGCTGGGCTTCCGGCACATAGACCCGCACGCCCTGCCAGGTCCCCTGTGGGAGGTGTGGATTGCCTGTCGCGCGGAGAATCTCAGCCGTATAGAGATCCAGGATCAGCTCTCGCTTGGCCCGTTTGCAGGCTTTGAAGATCGTCACAAGCCGGTCGATGTTCTGACTGGACGTCCAGACCAGGCACAAGCCCGGCGCGTGCAGTGCTTTTACGAAGGACGCCTCAAGGGCTCGCTCAGTCTCGGCGCCACCCTCAGTGTCCTTGCGCCCGATCGTTGTGCCTTCCATGAGCAGCACGTCGATTCCGTCGGGCGGGTGTCGGAGCAGTCGCTCAAAGAGCTTGGCTTTGCGCCCGTGCGCCCGGAAATCACCGCTATAGAAGAGCCGCGTGCCCTTAGCCTCCACCAGCAGCGCATACGCATCGTAGGCGGAATGATCCACGAGAAACGGGGTCACCGCAAACGGGCCCAGGGTGACGGGCTGCCGGTCCCGCAGTGGCACGATGCGCTCGAAGGCGACCCCTGACCGGGCAAATGGCCGCGCCGCTTGCAGGATGCGAGCTGCCGCCTCGCCGATCAGCACCGGGATCTCTGGTCGGAGGTAGTGCGCTAGGCCGTAGTGGTCCTGGTGCGGATGCGACACGACAAGCCCCACCAGGCTGGGATCCACCTCTCGGAAGCCGCACACTGGTGGGAGCAGCGCTTGATCGGCCTCAGCGTCTAGCGGCAGGCCGACGTCCAGCACGAGGCGCTTCCCTTCGGCTTTCAACTCTACGCACGTGCCACCGATCTCGTGCGCCCCGCGATGGATGCAGACCTTCATGCGCTGTGACCGCCTGTTCAATGGAATGGACACACCCGGCGAATCCGCCGCTTGCATTCCTGCAGGGCCTTGACCGCCTCATGGAGGCCTCGAGGCGTCAACGCGCTCCCGTACACCGGCGTCCACACGTGCAGCTGAACTTCACCCCCTGGAACGATCTGCAGTTGCAGGGTGACCCCTTGGCTGGCACACGCATCCACCAGTGTTGTGATGTGCTGTTGCTCTGTCGAAAAGCTACGTTGCGACACCAAGTGAAGCTGGGATGAACCGAT
>CAYNXT010000215.1:0-2823 GCA_964401235.1 uncultured Planctomycetales bacterium | reverse complement strand
ATCGTCTGGTGAGCACATCCAGACCAATCCCGGCGCGCTCACGCGCCCAACGTATTAACTCCGGCTTCACTTCAACGCGAACCATGCTTCTATCCTAACCCTTCTGTGTCTGTGTTCAACTGGCAAAATGAACATCTGGAGTCATCGTCTATGCCCTCCGTGTTTGAAACTGCCGCTTTACAATCCAGATCACCGCCAGCAGCGTCAACATCGAAGCGATAAACCTCAGCGGGTAGCTTTCCCACCCAGAGGCAATCGCCGTAATCATCATGAACAACCCTCCGAAGATGAACGCCGTGCTCAGTAATTCCAGCTTGAGCCAGAACGAGCCGATCAGCAGGGTGAGCAGCCCAGCCGGAATGTAGATAGAGCAAACGATGCTTTGATGCCGCTTCCGAGCTTCCGTGTAGTTCTTGCTGGTTTCATCGACTCGCCTCTTGAGTTCTGGTGTATAGTCAGGGTCTGACTTGCCCACGTAGCGTGGCGTATCGTCTGGGAAGAACGCCTTTTCGTTCGGTGGCGGCACAACCGCGTTCACCCCGTAGTACAGCGTCATCAAGAGCAACACGGCAATCCCGATGGAGAAGAAATGCTCCTTCACGATGACGACTTGCATCGCTCACCTCCGCGTTGGCAACGGCGTTACCGATAATGCCTTCCCAGTTCTGAGGAGTAGTGCGCCCCAAGAGTCGTGCCGTTGCGTCCGATCCACTCGCTGAACCGTGTCCAGCCCGTTGGCGCTGTTGAAGACACCAGCAGGTTCGCCAGAAGACCTTCCACTTCTTCCTGAGTGAGCACGACATCTCGGACGACACATCCAACTACGCGAGACAGCAGTAACGCCAAGCCTGGCGGCAGATGAACAAGTCGTGCTCTGCTGTTGACGTGCTTGGCGATGAGTTTCACAAGTTCGTTGAAAGTGAACGTTTCTGGGCCAATGGCGTCCATCGCGATGTTCTCTTCGCGTTGCGCTGCCTTCATAGCAAGCTCCGCGACATCTTCCACGAAGATGGGTTGAATCTTGTACTCCCCAGAACCCGCGATGACAAACAGGGGGAACGTCCGCAGCAGCCAGGCGATGTTGTTGATGAGGATGTCTTCCGGCCCAAAAATGACCGTTGGGCGAAGAATGGCATATGACAACCCTGATTCCGTGACGGCTTGCTCAAGCACTCCTTTGCCCCGATAGTACGGGAGTGACGAGTGCGGATCGGGATTTGCAATGCTGACGTGAACGATTTTCCGCACACCCGCTGATTTCGCGGCTGCCAGCAGCGTCTTCGTGTTCTTCACGGCATCATCGAATGTGACCTTGCCATGCGAGAATCGAACCCAGTAGGTGTTGTAGAGCGTGGCCGCTCCACGAAGACTTTCCGCCAATGCCTTCGGGTTATCGAAATTGAACGGGAGGACAGGGACTTGTGCACCAAACGGGTTTTCTCGGTTGAGATGTCCTGTCAGCGACTTTACTCGCTGTCCCATCGCCAGCAGTCGGCGCGTGATGTACTTCCCCGTGTAACCCGTCGCACCTGTCACGACATTCAAGCGGCTCTGTTCCATTGGAAGACCCTCCACCCCCGGTGCTATGCTCCTTTCCCGACCAACTTCAGCAGCGTCATAACGCTCGCATCCAGCGTCTTGAAGAATCTCTCCATGTGCATCAGTCGATCTCGCATGAAAGCAGCTTCCTTGCCCTTGGCGACGCCTTTTGTCTGCTCCAAGCACTCACCTACCGTGCTCAGCGCCCTGTCGAACTCCCTGTTCCTGCGCTCCGAAAGGACGTTGACCACGATCTTGATGAAGTTCGGCTCTGCTTCGTAATACTCCTTTCGGTCACCCTTCTTCCTGGTCTTCCGAACCATACCCCAGCGGTCAAGATTTCTAAGATTCATCGAGACGTTACCCTTGGAAATCGCCAACACCTCGGAAATAGCATCAGCCGTCAACGGTTCTTCGCTGAGGTACAGCAGACCGTACATGCGTCCCATCACAGGACTGAATCCCCAGAAGTGGCTGACCTCGCCCATCCCCTCAACAAACCGTTGCTGGACACTTGCGAGCCGTGGCTCCATTGCGCCTCCTTATTAGTATAACTACTTCAGAATCTTCTGAACTTACAAAACTAATATACATGATAACTGTGGCCTCTGTCAAGGGGTGAACGCGCGCACCGGAAATGACAACCAAAAACGACAACCGAGTCGACAATCGCTCAATAGCGCGGAGGTGCGGCTCCCAACTACTTATCAAAGCAACAGAGTAGGTATGGGGGTACTTACCAGACGCAGCCTCCACCACTCAGACAGACTCGGCGTAGGCAAGGGGTCTCATAATACGCACACGCCGCGCCACTTGGGCACGGCGTGTTGCTCAAGCTGCTCTGGGTTAGCAGCTGAGTGTAATTGGGGTGCGCTCGCGGACACGCTCCGAACCTATTTTGAGCGCAGCGGCCTCCCCGCGTCAACCACACATTGAGGCCGCTGCGCGATTCGCGCCCTCCTGCCCACCCAGCAGGGCGAGCCGTAGTTTGTAACAATCGCTCGCTATAGGGTGGGGTCGGTCGCGTAATTGGTGTGGCTGCTAGGCCGCAGCCACGGCCTCGCTTGGCCGCTCGGCCTTTTATTCGCCCCCAGCGGGGCGCCCCCACCCGCCCCGCTGGGGGCCCGTCCCGAAACGAGCTTCCCTCAGTCCGTTGGAGTTCAAACTCGCCTCCGAAACCCTAGCGCTCCGCGTGTCGGGCATGGGCCAAGTGGTAACCCCCCACCAACAGCATACATACCGCCAGCACCCAATGAAAGATTATCGGGAGTGGGCCACCCATCC
>CAYNXT010000214.1:0-2853 GCA_964401235.1 uncultured Planctomycetales bacterium | reverse complement strand
AGATGGGTCAGGTGGTGGGCCCGCATGGTCGCCAGATGCAGAGCATCATTGGTCAACAGATGGTGCCGCAGGCTCAGTCGTTGGGCGGTGCGAAATTGCGCCAACGTCAGGCCGACAACTCGAAGCGGCATCTCAAACAGCAGGTTCAGCCCCGGATCGGATTCGCTCAAACGGCCCAGGAGTTCGGGATGCGTGCGGATGAACGCCAACGCTCGCCGCGGCTCCGTGATATATCCTCGCCGGACGGCTTCGGTCAGCAACAGCCGATGACGGACCTCGGACAGCACCGCGACAGAAGTGATTCCATGGAGCTCGCGAGCTTGCAGGCGTTGCAACAGCGTAGTACAGGAAGGATCTCGGTTGAGGAAGTGTTCGAGAAAGATATTCGCGTCGATGAAGAGCGTTCCGCCGGTTGGGAACTCGTTCAACCGGGGCATGCGTCAGGTATCGAGCAGGGTATCGTCGTAGATCAGCACCTTCGCGAGGCGCTTGGGGACGCGAAACAACCCGCGGCTGCGGCTGACGGGATCCGCCGGGCGGATGATCAGCGTCACTTGGGCGTGCTCGCGCAAGGGGAGTTTACGGCGGGGGCGAAGCACCCCGCGTTCATACGTGGCTTGAACCGTCGTCGTCATGTTGGTGTCTCCACAGTTCTTTCGACTATAATCGACCCTTCGACGCTGGTTCGAGTATATGCCGCCGCGTTCTCTCCTGTCAAGTCCGGCGAACGCGGGGCGGCCTCACGAGTGGCAAGCGACGAGTGGCAAGCCCGCCCCGGCACGGGTCGGGCCGGGGTGACGGGTAGCGAACGGGCTCAGGGCTCAAGGCTCAGGGCTCGGACGACCACGGTTCGGGGTTCTGGGTTGGGGGGTGGGGACAAGAGCCGTCGACCGTGGACCATGGACCGTGGTTGGGGACTGAAACCCACCCAATTACAGAAGGCTCTGAACATTAACACTCGGGCCGCCAATGCTGAGTACCCCGCACCGCAAGCGGCGATGCAGGCGCTTAAAGACGCTCACATCACGAATCCCCAAGTGATCGAATTGACGAAAGAGCAGCCTGGCAAACGCGCGGCAACACGAGAGCACGCTCGCGCGTTGGTGGCTCAGGTGGAGCACGCCTTACGAGGAGAGGCCGGAGCGATTAGTGTGAGACTGCCAATCGCGGTGCAAGACGCCACGAGAGAGATCATGCCGTACTTTAGGAGTTTTGCGCTCGCTGACCAATCCGAGTTGGTCCGAGCGGCCGCACGGGCGCGCGTCCTTTTGCATCAGGCCATCCGCCTGAATTTGGGGCTTGGGGCACTGAGTCTCTCCTGGATCAATCCTCGCACGGGAGAGACGCTTCCTATCCGCCTATCTCGAGGGTCGGCCATGATTCACGAGGCAATCGCAACAGTATCCGCTGAAGCGCAGGAGTTCGAGATGGTTCCGGCGAGTCTCTCGGATGCGCAAGTGAAAAGGGCTGCCAAGCTCTTAGGTGGACGCTACATGCTCGATCTCATCCAGACGATAGGGACAGGTCCAAGTGAGCTCCCGTGGGCAGATCGGCTAGAACTGATGCGAGCACTCGCTGCGCACGCAGGTCTCCTCAAGCCAGATAGTGCCCGGCGGGCTGAGCAAGGCAGTGTGACTCACTCAAAAATGGCTTCGCAGTCTCAGCCAACCTGGCGGGAACTGGATCAGCTTGCCCGGCGATTAGAAGACGGCGGGTATTTCACGATGGCCGATGGGTTACTGCTCGAAGAAGCCCAAGCTGCCGGTATGAAGCATCCCAGCCCCATCTTGCAGGCCTTGATTGCCATTCGAACTCCTAGCAATGGCCAGCAGCGCCTGGAGGACCATCGCCTGGCCTTCGTCTGGAAGGAGCGGGCGGATCGTTTGTTCAATCAGGAAAGGTTCACCGCGGCGATTGAAGCCTACCGAAAAGCGTTGGACTATCATCCCGGGCTAATTCCCCTGCGAAATAATCTTGCG
The DNA here is from genome assembly GCA_964401235.1 of uncultured Planctomycetales bacterium. Classification (GTDB taxonomy): domain Bacteria; phylum Omnitrophota; class Gorgyraeia; order Aquiviventales; family Aquiviventaceae; genus CAYNXT01. The sequence continues at coordinate 874 of CAYNXT010000214.1, read as the reverse complement.
GCGGCCTATCTGCGGCGCGGTCAACCGAGTGATCTTGCAGAAGCGGAGAGCCTACTTGAGCCATTAGCCCACGAGGCGCCAATCGATCTGACGATTCTCTTTAATCGGATTGCCGTGGCCCGAAAGCAGGGCAATCGTCCGCACATGGTGGCGCTGTTGCTGCATGCCGATGAACTCTGGCGAGATCGCAGCAATGGGAATAATGGCCATGGTCAGCATACCGGGTTGGTGCCGGATGCGGAGACATGGAAACAGCGAGGGGATCGGCTGTTCCGCTGGGGCGATCCAGACTCTGCCAAGGTCGCGTATAAGGCCGCATTGGCCATTGATCGTGAGCATGTGGCCAGTCTCAATAATCTCGGGGTCATCTATTTACAGATCTGGGAGCATCTCGAACGAGCCGTGGACTTATTTGAGCGTGCGTTGGAGTTCGCCCCAGACAACCTCCACATCCTGCACAACATTCGAGCAGCCTATCGAGGTTTTTTGGAGCAGCAGATGCGGAGTACTAAGTTAGCGCTCAACTATTTGGAGAGTGCGCATCAAGATGAACCGATGAATCCCACAATCTTGGTCAATCTCGTGCTCGCCCATGTCACGTACGGAAAAAAGCCCGATCGGCTCAAGGCGCTGAGCGCGAAGGCTCTGCGCATGTTTGGGGCGATGGAGGCTGACCCAACGACGAAGGCCAGCGCGTTACTTCACCGCAGCCGGCTGTCTAAGGCGCTGAGCGAGCGACGCAAAGCTGGGGAGCGCGGGGCGGTGGCCCAATCTCCGAAGAAAGATCCCAGCCAGCAGGGCGCGGGTGAGGTTACGCTGGCGGCTGGCGTGGCGGCAGGGCTCGTAGCGACGGCGGTGGCTTTTGCAAGCTGGC
>CAYNXT010000213.1:0-2874 GCA_964401235.1 uncultured Planctomycetales bacterium | reverse complement strand
CCGAGCGCCCGCCGCGCTCGGCATTCCGCGGCTGCCTCGATGGCAGCCGCTTCAGAGGAGGAGAGGATGACGAAGCAGAGCGTAGTCGCCATTGGAATGGTAGTAGGGGCCATGGCGTTGGCCGGATGTGAATCGATGGGGACCGCGGCTCAATCCAAGACGGTGCAGGGAGGGGTGCTCGGAGGCGCCCTAGGTGCTGCCAGCGGAGCCGTGATCGGCCACCAAACCGGGCGTGCTGGGGAAGGGGCGGCGATTGGAGCCGGTCTGGGTGCCATCGGAGGTGGCCTGATTGGGAATGCCATGAAGGAAAACGAACGAGCCGCGCAACAACAGACCGCACCAGTTTCCACGGCGAAGACCAAGTTCTGTCCAGTGGGTGGGGAGGTCTACAGCGAGGACATCAAGTATTGCCCCAATCACGGCGTGGAATTGCGCTACAAGGAATAACGATTGCCTGGGCTGAATTTGCCCAATAAAATCTCAATCTTCCGGCTCCTGCTGGTGCCGGGAATTGTGGCGTCGTTAGTCTATTATCATCCCGAGCGCGACAGTTTTCGATTTGTCGCGCTCGGATTGTTTCTGATCGGAATCATCTCAGATGCCGCCGATGGATTTCTGGCCCGCCTGAATCATCAACAAACCGAGCTTGGGGCGCTGTTGGATCCCATTGCCGATAAGGCGCTCATTCTGGGGACCCTCATTAGCTGCTCGGTGATCCACGGTTTGCCCGAGTGGATGCGGCTGCCGGCCTGGTTTAATCTGATTGTGATCAGCCGGGACGCATTGCTGGTCACCGGCGGAACGGTGTTATTTATGATCCAGGGTCGTTGGACCGTGCGACCCAATTGGGTAGGGAAGGCGACCACCTGCGCGCAAATGATGGTCATTCCTGCAGCACTGTTGGGGTTGCCGATCAAGCTGCCGCTGGTGATCCTGGCAGCCAGCCTGACGGTGCTCTCAGCCGTGCTCTATATCCGCGTGGGAATTCGAACGCTTGGCGCATGAGCTCTCATGACTCGCCGATTGATCGTTGCCATCGTGGGCCGACCGAATGTCGGAAAATCGACGCTGTTCAATCGTCTGGTGGGATGGCGCAAAGCCGTTGTCTCGACGACTCGCGGGACCACGCGCGATCGGCTCTCCGGCGAACTGGAATGGCGAGGCGTGCCGGTCACCGTCCTGGATACGGGCGGCCTTGAATTTGAGCTGACGCATCCTCTCGGTGAAGCCGTGCAGCGACAGGCCAGGCGCGCGCTGCAGGATGCCGATCGCCTCGTGCTGGTCTGCGATTCGCAGACCGGAATGGTCCCTGCCGATCAAATGATCCTGGATTCGCTGCGCCCCCTTGGCAAGCCGATCATCGTGGCCGTCAATAAGTCCGACAACACCCTTGAGCTCGCGCCGGAGTTTTTTACGTTGGGCGCAACAGAGGTGTGTGCCGTTTCTGCGCTGCATGGGCGGGGGATCGGTGAGTTAATGGACTCTATGGTGGCAGGATGGGACGGCACCGTTGCGCAAGAGGAGCTGACCGCACGACCATTGGGGTTGGCGATTATTGGGCGGCAAAACGTTGGCAAATCGTCGCTCTTCAATGCCATCGTGCGAGAAGAGCGGGTGATTGTCAGCGAGCTGCCAGGGACGACCCGAGATGCCGTGGATACCGCTCTGATGATCGATGGCACGCCGGTGGTCCTGATCGATACCGCCGGTCTTCGGCATCGGCGCAAGGTGCGCGATCCGATTGATTGGTTTTCAATGTCGCGCGCGAAAGAAGTCGTGCAGCGCTGCGATGTGGCACTGGTGGTCTTGGATGCGACGCAAGGCCTCACGCAGGATGACCGGCGGCTGATCAGCGACGCGTACGAGGCTGGAGCAGGATTGGTCGTGCTGGTGAATAAGTGGGACCTCACGAAAACCGTCAAGGAACGCGATGTCGCCAGCCATGTGCACCGCCAGATGGCACTGGCGGCATGCGCCCCAGTGATTGCCGTCTCTGCAAAGACAGGGTTTGGAGTCATGCAGGCCGTCAAGACTGCGCTGACCATCGGCCAGAAAATTCGGGGCGGGGTGGCACATCCTCGACTTCTAGAAATCCTGCACGTGGCATGGACGGCCGGTCCGCCGCCTCGCGATCGGGGACGATTGGTGCGCTTGCAGGATGCTCGGTGGGTGCCAAGCCGCCCGGCGTACGTGCAGCTTGAGGTTAGGCCGCGCGGCAGCCGGCTGCCTTCACCGTTTGAACGCTCGATTCTCAAGCGACTCTACGCGCATCCTGCCCTGACTGGCATCCCGGTGAAGTTGAGAGTCAGCGACCCCCACGAGAAGCGTCCTCGAGCTCGCCGATGATCCCACGCCCTGGCACCGGCGGCGCACCTGCTCACGCCGCCTATGTCTATCTACTGCAGAGCCAGCAAGACGGCACCTACTATGTTGGCTGGACGACCCAGCCGGTGCGCCGCCTCGGTGAGCACAACTCGGGCGCTTCGACTTATACCAGCCGTAAGCGTCCCTGGCAGCTTGTGGGGATTGAGCCGCATTCCTCAGCCGAGGCGGCCAAAGCCTATGAACGATCGCTGAAGCATAGCCCGAGGAAACTCGCACGTTTCAAGAAGCGCGTGCTCACCCAGGCGGCCGCTGGCCGCCTGTGCCAGGGCGTGGGATGACCCTGTCGCTGATCATGGCATTGGGCGGCTCTTATCTGGTTGGATCGATTCCCACCGCCTACCTGGTCGTCAAATGGCTCAAGCAGGTCGATGTGCGCACCATTGGCAGCGGCAATGTGGGAGCCACCAATGTGACACGCGCTGCCGGCTTCTGGCCAGGCGTCGCGGTGTTTGGCATTGATCTGGCAAAGGGGCTTATCGCGGTGAGCAT
>CAYNXT010000212.1:0-2878 GCA_964401235.1 uncultured Planctomycetales bacterium | reverse complement strand
CCTGTGGGAGGAGACCTGGGCGCGCGACAGCGTGCTCGATCTTGTGCGCCAATTCATCCACGAGGTCGAGGAGGAGGACGAGAAGGGGCGCAGGAACGGCAAGCGCTCCCTGATCTTCCCGCGCTACCAGCAGCTCGACGCCGTCCGCAAGCTCGTGGCGCACGCGCGCGGGGCGGGCGCGGGGCAGCGCTACCTCATCCAGCACTCGGCCGGAAGCGGCAAGAGTTTCACCATCGCGTGGCTTGCCCACCAGCTTTCTACCCTCCACGACGTGAATGACCGTCGCGTCTTCGACTCGATCGTGGTCATCACCGACCGGCGCGTCCTCGACCGCCAGCTCCAAACCACCATGCGCCAGTTCGAGCAGACGCTCGGCGTGGTGGAGAACATCGACAAAACTTCGCGCCAGCTCAAGGAGGCGCTCGAGTCGGGCAAGACGATCATCGTCACCACGCTCCAGAAGTTCCCCACTGTAATCATGAAGGAGATTGGGGAGCTTCCCGGCAAGCGCTTTGCCGTGATCGTGGACGAGGCGCACTCCTCGCAATCGGGCGAGAGCACGAAGAGCCTCAAGGCCGTGCTCGCCTCGCCCTCGCTGGAGGAAGCGGAGCGCGAGGAGGCCGGCGCTGAGACGCCCGAGGAGGAGCTCGAGAACGCGATCCTGGCCGAGATGGAGAAGCGCGGGCGGCTGCCGAACCTCTCGACCTTCGCCTTCACCGCTACGCCCAAGCGCAAGACGCTCGAGTTGTTCGGCAGGCGGCGCTCAGATGGGAAGTTCGAGTCCTTTCACCTCTACAGCATGCGTCAGGCGATCGAGGAGGGCTTCATCCTCGACGTGCTCGCGAACTACACGACGTACACGGCCTATTGGCGGCTGCTCAAGAAGATCGAGGATGACCCGCGCTACGACAAGAGGAAGGCCGAGTACCTGCTCAAGTCGTTTGTCGAGCTGCACCCGCACGCGATCGGCGAGAAGGTGAAGATTTGCGTCGAGCACTTCGCCGCGCAGGCGCAGGGCGAGATCGGCGGCAAGGCCAAGGCGATGATCGTTACCCGCTCGCGCCTGCACGCCGTGCGCTACAAGCTGGCGGTCGACAAGTATCTGAAAGAGCGTGGCTACCCGTTCAAGGCGCTCGTGGCGTTCTCTGGGAAGGTCAATGACCAGGGCGGGCCTTACACCGAGTCCGTGATGAACTCAGTCGGGCAGGGCCGCACGATCAGTGAGGCGCAGACCGCCAAGACCTTCGAACAGTCCGAGTACCGGTTTCTGATCGTGGCCAACAAGTTCCAGACCGGCTTCGACCAGCCGTTCCTGCACACGATGTACGTGGACAAGAAGCTCGGCGGGGTGAATGCAGTGCAGACGTTGTCGCGACTGAATCGTACCCACCCCGAGAAGCGTGGCACGATGGTGCTCGACTTCGCCAACCAGGCTGACGAGATCAAGGCGGCCTTCGAACCGTACTACGAAACGACGCTCCTCTCCGAGGCGACCGACCCGAACCTGCTGTATGAAATCCAGAGCCGGCTCGGCGGGTTCCCCGTCTACGCGCAGGCCGACGTTGACCGTTTCGCCAAAATCTACTTCGACTCCAAGGCGACGCAGGACCAGCTTTACGCAGTCCTTGTACCAGTGGTCGAACATTTCCGTGAACTCTCTGCGGAGGAGCAGCGCGACTTCCGGGGCCAACTGACGGACTACGTTCGGCTCTATGCGTTCCTTGGTCAGGTCCTCACGTTTGCGGACACCGACCTCGAAAAACTCTACGTGTTCGCCCGTCACCTGCGGCGGCTGTTGCCTTTTGATCGGGATACGCTCCCGCGCGAGGTGCAGCAGAACATCGACATGGAGTCGTACCGCATCCAACAGACGGGCAGCGGGCAGGTTGCACTCGAGCGCAAAACTGGCCTGCTCGATCCCGTGAGCACGAAGGGCAGCCATGGGCCGGTCCCAGGGGCGATGGAAACGCTCTCCCGCATCATCGCCGAGCTGAACGAGCGCTTCGGGCTCAACCTTGGACCGGAGCACCGGGTCACGCTGAGTCAGATGATGGAGCGGCTCGACGCCGATGCGGGTCTCGACGCCAGCGCACGGGTGAACACGCGGGAAAACGTGCGCCTCGCCTTCGACCAGAAGGTTGAGCACGCGATCCAGGAGATCGTGGACTCAAACTTCGAACTCTACAAGCGTATCACTGACGACCGCGCCTTTGGCGAAGCGATCAAGAACTTCCTCTTCGACCAGTACCTGCGCGCCCATCGCCAGGCCGAGGAGCTCATCAGGCGGGGTGAGTCGAAGACGCTCGAGTTCAAGGCGACGCTGCGCTGGGACCTTCGAGAGAATCGCCAGGATGACCAAGCCATCACGCACGCGGTCCTCAAGACCATTGCCGCCTTTCTCAACACCGAGGGCGGTGATCTCCTGATTGGTGTAGCGGACGATGGCTCCATTGTGGGAATAGAGCCCGATCGCCTCGAGAGCGATGACAAGTACATGCGCCATCTCGCGCAGGTCGTTCGCAACGGACTCGGTGACAGGGCGGGCACCTGCATCGATCCCAAGCCCCAAATCGTGCAGGGGAAGACCGTCTGCCTGGTGAGTTGCCAGCGGAGTCCGGAGCCGGCGTTCCTTAAGTGGAAAGGCATGGAGGAGCGGCCAGAAGGGGATTTTTATGTACGCAGTGGGCCGGGATCGATCAAGCTGTCTCCGGAAGACGCCAAGCAGTACATCCAGACACGATTTCCATCGACGAGCGAATCAATCAGTGGAAAACCGGAGGCGACCAATGTAATGCCGCCTAGCTAACCAGGGCTGGCACAGTCAGGACGGCACTGGCCTTTTATAATCCATAGTTAGGCGCAGCATTCAAGTTGCCGT
>CAYNXT010000211.1:0-2912 GCA_964401235.1 uncultured Planctomycetales bacterium | reverse complement strand
GGCCCCCCTTCACCCGCCCATGCACGAAACAGAACTGGTTATTCTTGGGGCCCAGATCAGGATGATCCGGATCGATTAGCATATGAAGGTGATCTTTAAACTTTGCCTTGAATTCTTCAACGAGTAGCTTCCTTTTCTGAGGATCTTTTTCGTGGCCGATATGTTTGACCTCTTCCGCCATCTCTTTGGCGAGTTTCGGATCACGAAGGACATAGAGGTCCTTGAGCCCCTCGACATACCGCTTTTCCTCCCCCGGAATGTTTTTAAAGAGATTCCCCCCATTCACAATTTCATCAATGGCTTGATCGAACGAGATCGTCTGCCATCGGTTGGAACCGCGCGGACCGGACCGCTTCAAAACTTTAACGAGCCGATAAGGATCATAAGCCGATTGAATGCCGGCTTGTCCTTTGGGACACAATGTCCCTTCAACAGCGGCAGTCTGAAAAGGGGAGGTTTGATAAGGAAGATGCGGCGTCAGTGTCCAAGGACTGTAGGGATTCCCATCGATCTTAAGGCAGATCCCGTCGAGGATCTTCGCTTTAATGCCGCATCCGGTATTACACTGAAGACAGACCGAGTAAAGCTGTCGTTCGGCCTTCGCCAACTCATATCGCTCATGAGGAAGAAGCTCTCCGGCCTCAGCTCGCCTCAAAAGATCCCAGACCCCCTCGAGCTGACTCCCCAACAACGCACCGCCGCCCAGGAAGGCGGAGCTCTTTAAGAACTCCCTTCGGGTCATAGGCGCCTTCTGCGCCGACAAACCGGGACGAATCGGCCGAGGATCACCCGAGAAGGAGGAAGCTGACCCGTTCTTCGATGTCATGACGAGACCTCCTGATCTGGCTTCAAAACAGGCAGGGCTCGCTTTCCAATCGAAAACAGCGACAGCCCGAACCCAACCACGAACACCACAAACAGCCACTCCGTCACGGTCGGGAAGTAGGCTGTGCTTAGCCGCTTATGGACATAGGCCTCGGTTAACAATGGCAGTTGGGTCTCCACTTGTGCGGGTATGACCACGTTCAATGGGACCATGATGAACGTTGCGATGACCAGAAACGCCGCTGCACCAATCCAGCGCGATGAAAGACGACGGCTCAATATCGCAAAAGGCACCACAATTCCCAGAAGTCCATGGTAGATCCAAAAACTCCAAGAATAGGGCCCCGTAAACACCTGGAGAGTCGGCAGGGTGCGTGAAGGTACAGCCGAGTAGAAAATGAGCACCAAATTGACGACAGCCACATAGAGCGCCACGATCATCGAGCCTAGGAGGATGCGTCTCAACTGCTGGCAAATAGCCTCGTAGTCCAATCCGCCGTACGGCCGCCAAAACCACACGTACAGAAACGTCAGGAGCGCCACTCCCGTGACCAGCGACGTCGTAAAAAACACGAGTGGTAAGAGTGTTATGCTCCAGTAGGGTCGCGCGGCGACCACACCAAACACCATCCCCACGGCGGTGATGAGGGCGATGCCCAAGGGAATGCTGACCCAGCTGAGCACCCGTAACAGCTTCTCGGTCTGCTCATGCGCAGGCCGCAGCACAAGTCGAAGCTCAGCAACTAGAAGGACCAGATACGCCGTGTGAAGCCACACCATCCACGTCAGGGGGGAGCTGAAGGCTGGCTCCGTGTACACCCTCCAGAAGCGAAACGGATGGCCCAGGTCCACCGCGATCGTCACCAGTGCCATCGTCAAAATAATCAGTGCGACAAAATACACCAGACGTCGCATGGAAACCAACGCTTTCCACCGAAAGATGTGCGTCGCCACGGCATAGACCAACAGGCTGCCGATCTCAAGCCAGACCAAATAGACATAGAGCCCCACCCACAGACCCCACGTCACATAGCTGCCTAGCGCTGTAGACGACTTGCCGAACGCGAACCGCTGAACGAGCCCCACCAGTCCGATCAGCAAAACCGCTAGGCTCAGCAGAACATCTGGACTGCGGATGACTTGAACCACGTGTCGCAACCCACCCCTTCTCATCAGTTCCTTCTACACCAAGTAATACACCTTCGGTTTTGTCCCAAGTTCCTCTTTCAAGCGCATGACGTGAGGTGAAGCGATGAGTTCAGAGACAAGACTCTCCCCATCATTGGAATCCCCAAAGTATGTTGCAAGACCGACGCAGGTCGTCACACAAGCCGGTAACATCCCTTCATTCAGACGGTGAATACAAAAATGACATTTGCGGGCGTTTCCAATCGGTGAGGCATGTTTTTCACGAGGCCATTTTTTACCATATTCAAAGTTGGGAGCTTTCTCATAGGCTTGGACGGCCGGTGTATTCTCTGTGTAAAATTCACCAAAATCAGAAACGCGCGCCGAGTAGGGACAGGCTGCGATACAATAACGACAGCCAATGCATTTTTTGTAGTCAATTTCCACGATCCCATCGGGTCGTTTCCACGTTGCGGTCACCGGGCAAACAGGAACGCAAGGAGGGTTGTCACACTGCATGCAGGGTCGCGGAATAAAGCGCCGCGTGACATTGGGGTAGGTTCCTATTTCCTCTTCAAGAACCGGCCGGTACACGACACCGGGCGGGAGTTTATTCTCCGATACACATGAAATGGTGCAGGCGTGGCATCCGATACATTTCCGAAGATCAATCACCATAACCCAGCGGCGCTGTTCAAGCGGCTTTTTCATGGCACGCTGTAGATCATGTTGCATCCGTAACAAGGGACTCGCATCGGGGGTCAAAGGAGGGAGTTTGGGTTCGGTGGAGATAGATTCTTTCGTTTGCGCTGGAGGAGGAAGTCCGACGCTGATCGCCGCAGCTGCACTGCCTACCACAGCGGTTTTTTTCAGAAATTCCCGCCGGGACAACTTTCCCATCTGCGTCTCTCCTTTTGTGTTAGAAAGCCACCTGTAGCCCCCCGATCACTTGATCATTC
>CAYNXT010000210.1:0-2935 GCA_964401235.1 uncultured Planctomycetales bacterium | reverse complement strand
TGAAATCTGAGCATACGGAGGGGATAATATGAATGCTCGCATGCTCGTAGCAGGTGTCGTCTTCCTCCTCGCAGGCGGAATATTTCAGGTTGGAGCGCAGCAGAGTGATAGTGGGGGAACAGTGGCGAAAGAGGCGCCATTCAACGAATCCCCTCCCTCGACGAGTGATGAGCCCTTTGTCCTTGCAGCTCCTTCCGGTATCTATACTCCAACCGTCCGAATTGATCCGAATCTCCGCGATGCGGACGGAGACGGGTTTACATTTGGATACATAATGGACGATGGGATGCTCGATCAGCAGGAGCGGGAGCAGCTCGAATCGCTGGGCGTTGAACTCTTAACATTTCAGACCTTCCATTCCCATAGCGCGAAGATTCCAATCGATAATCTCTCCCTTATCGGCAACCTCCCGTTCATCGTCTGGGTTGGCTACGCACCAAAAAACCTCAAGATTCTGCCGACCGCGGCGCAGGCGCTCCAGCGAGGCTCTCGCGAGGATTACTTCATTGGTTTGTTCACTGCTGACCCCGGAGCCCAGACTCTCCAGAAGAAAGGTGGTGGTCAGTGGACCGCGGGCACATGGGGACAAGAACTCGAACGTTTGGGACTCCACCTCTCCGCATATGATGATAGTCTGCACGGTTATACCGTTGATGGCGCTGCCGCGGTAATTCATCAGGCCACCGAGTTTGATTTCGTTCAATCGATCGATTATGTTGGTGGCGATCTCGTTCCACAGGGCTCCGGGGTTCAAGTCCCATTCGCGGGGACAGGGGGTTGGATAGATCTGAAGAGTGGGGTGATGGCCGGCATTCTCGTCATAATAGTTATCGTCCTCATTGCTCTTGGATCACATAAGTGTTAGCTGACAGCGCATATGTCTCCACCTGAATGACCAGGAATGGGGGGAGGGAGCTTCTTTGCTCCCCGCCACCAACTCTTTGTTGGTTCAACAAAAGGAGGTGGTCCCCCATGAAATATGGGGAAGAAGTCGTTATAAGGGTGGTGAAGGCTGTCAGGTCGGGAGCCTCCCGCCGAGAGATCGGGCGTCTCTTGGGGATTCCCAGGAAGACCATCAGCCGCTGGGTGAGGCGGCTGGAAGCCGGGCTTCCCGCCCGGTTCACCAGGGCAGCCAAGCGGGTAAGGAACCGGACAGCTACAGAAGTTCTTGAACAGCTTCGCTCACTTCTTGCCACTGGCAAGACCGCTGTCTAGGCATGGACAGCAACGAGCAGGAGAGTCTCCCTGCGGACTGTCCAGCGGTGGAAGGCGTGCTGGTTCCCAGTGAAACGGGAACGGAAGGCGTGCAAGCGGTATGAGCGGAGAAAAGCCTTCTCCCTGGCCCACATGGACTGGGCAGAGAAGCGGATCCTGGGAGGGAAGCGTATGTGCTTCACCTTCTCAGTGGATGACGCCACCAGGCTGCTGTCCGCCTGCCGGGCGTACCCCAAAGCCAACGAGCAAAATACAGCTGACGCCCTCTGGAACGCAGTGCAGGAGACCGGAGGGTTCCGCCAAGTCCTCACGGACTGCGGGAAGGTGTACAGCAAGACCTGGGGCGAGCTGTGCAGGGATGTGGGTGCGAAGCCAATCCACACCAGGCCCTATAACCCCCAGTGCAACGGGAAGGCGGAGGCAGTGGTCAAGAAGGTCAAGCGGTTCCTGAACCAGTTCGAGGTCAGGGACCTCGACCATGCGAACCAGCTGCTCAGGCAGTTCCAGGGCGAGTATAACCGGACTCCCCACTCAAGCCTTAAATACCAGACTCCCCTACAAGCCTATAGGGCCAAGCAAAGAGCTGGTGACAGCTGGTGACATATGGGGTGTCATGTAACAGATAATGAATTCATGCAGCGCGTAATATGAAACGTCTATCGGTCAGGTGCTGGAGTTTTGTCTCAAAGCCGGTTGAATAAGCATGATTTTAGGGGAATCGGCCTGCGATTCTTAAAGAGGACGGAGAAAAAGAAAGATAGGTATGAATCGTGTACTCCTTTTTCTTATTTTTGTGGCAGTCGTTCTTGTCGTGTTATTTTTCCCGCTCACCGTTTTCCAATTGGAATCGTACGAAAAATCAGGAAGCCCCGCATCCTTCTTCGGCAATTCCACACTCGCGCTCTCGGGTACACCATCCCTCAACAATCCCTTTACGTTGACCTACACGGTGCATACGCCGTACAAGCCTTTGCCGAATTGGAGCATGCTCGCGAATGCGTCGATGCTGTTTGTGTTGCCAGAAAGCTTCGAGTTGGTCTCCGGCAATCTCTCATGGAATGGATCGATTCAGGATGATCCGCTTGTGTTGCGAGCGACCGTGAAGGCTACGAAAGTCGGGATCTGGGTGATTGGTGCGGTTGCGGGACCGGATTGGCATCCCGGCGACCGGCGAGACGTAATTTGGGTTAAGGTTAGAGAAACCGGCGGAGAAGTTGTCCGGCAGCCGGGTCAGTGTATCGGGAGGCTGGTTGACATTCTTTTCTGTACGCAAGTTCCATCGGTGCAAGGAACATGAGACAGCAACTTGGGATTCCTCTTTTTCTATTCTTTCTCCTTCCTATTACCGTCGTGGCTGTAGAACCTGTTTCGGAAAGCACGTTTCCGAGTTGGTTCGACAACTCCACCCTGACTCTCTCCGGCACTCCAGCTTTGAATAATCCCGTTGTTTTGACCTACACGGTTCATACACCGTATAAGCCTCCATCGAATATCAGTATGCTGGTCAACGCGTCCATGCTCTTTGTCTTACCAGACAGCTTCGAGTTAGTTTCCGGCGATCTTTTATGGAATGGGTCAATTCGAGACGATCCCATCGTGCTCCAAGCGACTGTGAAGCCAACGAAAACTGGGACCTGGTTGCTCGGAGCAGTAGCAGGTCCAGATTGGCATCCAGGAGACCGAAGGGATGCGATGTGGGTAACTGTAGCTGAGTCGACAG
>CAYNXT010000209.1:0-2940 GCA_964401235.1 uncultured Planctomycetales bacterium | reverse complement strand
CACGCCCTGCTGGTAGACCGAAGGCCGGTCGCTGTTTCTCTCGCCTAACGCGATACACAGCGACCGTTTCGCCGGCGGCGCTGTTGATCCTTCGAGATCGGCGAAACCCAGCAGGGCGTGGGATGATCCCCTCACGCCCTGCCTGGGTCGCTACGCGACCATGGACGCAGTCCATTCAACGCGGCTGCTGCGCGCCATGACACTTCGAAGCCGCGTTGGCAGGCAGGGCGTGGGATGAGAAACTTCTTGGTCTTCGCGCATCGAGGCGCCTCGGCCGTCGCTCCGGAAAATACGCGTGCGGCGATTGCCGCCGCGCTGCGAGCCGGGGCCGATGGGGTGGAACTGGACGTGCAGCTCACGCGTGATGGGCGGCTGGTCGTATTCCACGATGCCCGGCTGGACCGCACCACGGACGGGAGAGGGCGCCTGGCGGAGTCTTCGTATGCCGCGCTGGGCAGGCTCGATGCCGGCTCCTGGTTCCATCCTCGATTCTCCGGCGAGCGCATCCTGCTGGTGTCCCAGGTCATCCGTCTGGCTCCGAAACGACTGCGCGTGAATTTAGAACTCAAGCGGACGGCTCGACGCCGTCAGCTCATCTCGCAACTCCTGCGCGTCTTGCGCCACTCAAACGCGCCTGCACGCGTGCTGCTCTCCTCGTTCGACGCCGCGCTCCTGCGGATGCTTCGCTCCGCACCATGTGCTCGCGCGCTGATCTGCCGGCGCCATCCTGACCAAGCGCTCCAACAAGCTGTGCGCTTGGGCTGCCAAGCCTGGCACCCATTCCACCGGCTCCTCACCCCTGCCAGGGTCCGCACCGCGCATGGGGCAGGCTTGCGCGTGCATGCTTGGACGGTCGATACGCCCTCCCGCGCGCGTCTCTTACAGCGCTGGGGGGTCGACGGCGTGTTCACCAACGATCCGGCACACCTCCTCGCATGACCACCTTCGACCTCCCCAAGCCGCAGGATAAGGTGCTGATTCTCAAGCGCATCCCGGTATTTGCTTCCTCCTCCGAGGAGCAGTTGCGGTTTGTCGCGCAGTGCACGCGGCTCCTCGAGTACAAGAAGGGCGAGCAGGTGTATCGTCAAGGAGAGCCGGCCGACGCGTTCTACATGGTCAGCTCGGGCCGCCTCCGCGTGTTCTCCATGATCGAAGGACAAGAAAAAACCATCATTATCCTTCACAATGGCGACTCCTTCGGCGAAATTTCACTGCTGACCGGCGAAAACCATTCCGCCACCGTCCAAGCTCTCAATGACACCTTGGTGCTGCAACTAGAAAAGAAGGATTTTGAGAATGTGATCAATCGCATTCCGTCGTTGGTCCTCTATCTGAGCCGGCTGCTCTCAAAACGGCTGCGCATTAAGGAGCATACCGGTGAATTCTCCGAAGCGACCATGGTCGCGGTCTACGGTGCGGCTACCGGCGTGGGTCGCACGACGTTTGCCGTGGCATTGGCCGCAAGTCTGAAGCGAGAAACCCGGCAGGAGGTCGTGCTGATCGATTTGGGACGCACGGAAGAAGGCCACCCATGGCTGTACGGACATGCCGCCACCAAACGCAGACTCTCGCCGGATGTGAATGTGTCGATGCTAGATGAGACACTCGATGACGTCCTCATGCCGCACCCGCTAGGTTTTAGCATCTTGGCAGCCGGTGGACTGTTCACCGAAAGCACAGGAGAGCATCTCATCGCCCCTCTCCTGAGCCTGCTGACCAACCGCTTCAGCTACATTCTCGTCGATCTCCCGGTGGAGGTGACGCTCCCCGTGCTCAAGGCGCTCACCCAGGTCGATCTGATCTATTTGGTAACCGATGCCAGAGAGGAGCACGTGGTGCGTACCAGTGCGCTCATTCATCGTGTGCAGGCCTCGGTCGGCACGATTGAGCAACGGATGAAAATTGTGCTGAACATGTTGGAGCCGGCCGAAACACGCCGGAGTCTCAAAGACATCCGAGAGAAACTGGGCTTGCCCGTCAATTGTATCTTGCCCCATATCGCGCTTTCATCGAGCTCGCTCACGCTTCAGGAATTCACTCGTTTGCTGGAAAGCCGCACGTCCCCCTACGCGCTCATTGTCACGCGGATTGCGCGCGAACTCGGCGGCTTGCTGGTCGGCTTAGCGCTCGGATCAGGAGCCGCGCTGGGATTGGCGCATGTCGGCGTGCTCAAAGTGATTGAGCGAGAGAAGATCCCCATCGACCTCATCGCCGGCTCCAGCATCGGCGCGTTCGTTGCAAGCCTCTGGGCGTCCGGACACTCAGCAACTGAGCTGGAGCAGATGGCGTTGCGGTTCAAGAATCCCTGGCATGTTCGCAAACTGTTCATTCTGGACCTGGGCATCCCTATCTTTGCCGTCATGCTGGGAGCGATCGCAGGCATCGCGGTAGGGTGGCTCGCCGGGTTTTGGACCGGCTTGCTCTTCGGCTTCATGGTCGCGGTCGCGTTTGGCGTGGTCCTGGGTCCGCTTGCCGGCGGGCCGATCCAAGGGGCGCGCTTGATGGCCAAGCTGCAGGCCGATTTCGAAGGCAAGACCTTCGAGGATACCTGGCTGCCGCTGAAAGTGATTGCGGCCAACCCGATGGCGCGAGAAGAAATCGTGTTTGAAACCGGCTCGCTGGCGGAAGCCGTACGGGCCTCGGTGTCCATTCCAGGGATTTTCAAACCGGTCACCTATCGAGGCAAGGTGTGTCTTGACGGCGGCGTCGTCAATCCGGTCCCGGTCAATGTCTTAAAGCGCGCCGGTGCCAACCGGGTCATCGCCGTCAATGTCTTTCCTACCACGCCGGATCTGGCCACTTATTTGCAGCAGGTGCAGCAGCGCCGGCTTGATCGGGATGCTCAATTGGCGTCTCGCAGCTTGCCGGTTCGCTTGCTCTTTCGCATCCGCCAAGAGCTTAAACGTTCGATGTCCCCGCTGGTCTTTGACGTGATCATGC
>CAYNXT010000208.1:0-2945 GCA_964401235.1 uncultured Planctomycetales bacterium | reverse complement strand
CGCCGCCTTCCTCCGCCCCCTAAAGGGGGCGGCATCCGGCGGGTTTTTAGTGAAGGCGGGGAGGAATGGATGTCCCCGCAGGATTCTCCCCCTGATGCCACGGCTGTACAGCCGTGGTGTGGGGGGGTCACACACGATGGTCGTTCGCAGTCGCTGAACGCGCAGTCAGTGCTGCTGATCTGTCAACTGAAGCGTTTGGCCAGGACGCGAAAGCTACGGCGATCTTCGAGGTATCGCTTGATGCTCTCGGTGAGCAGGTCAGCTGCATACCGCTGCCGCAGGCCAGGAGCGCCTGTACGCTGAGCGCCTGACGGCGGGGATTGCCGAGCAGCTACCAGTTCGTGGCGGGTAGGAGTGCGCCGAAGGCGACACTGGAGAAAGAGGAGCCACTCCCCCTCTCGCCCCTCGACGAGCCAGGAAAGGAGAACCGGTACCTATTTTCCCTCAACTCATCTTGTCGATCTTAGCAAGTGCCCGCTTGGCCTCTTGCCGGACCCAAGGATCGAGATCCTTAAGGAATCGCTCGATCCCTACGCGAGCCTTTTTCACGCGTAATTTTCCCAACGCGATCATAGCTTGCACACCGATCTTGTCGTCTGCCAGCGAATCCATCAGTAAGTGGACAGCCTGCTCTCGGTGCTCCCTCATGTTGCACAGCGCATGCAGTAGCATCGCACGAGCCGATCCATGCCGCTTGTCTGAGATAAGTGTCGCGATATCCCCAAATACGGAATCATCGGCGACAACTGACAGGGCGTTGCCAATAGCCCATTTTGTGTGTTCTTGGCTTTCTGTGTCCGATGGCATCCGAAGAAACTCTCGAACTAAAGCCTGCGCAGCTATCGGACGCGCTTCTTGCACAGTCAGCGCACGGGCAATTCCCTCCTTGATTCGATCATGATGAACTTTAGGCAGCATATTAATCAAAACCGGAATAGCTTCCGGGTAACTTGCTTTAGTATTTACCAAATCGTAGACACTTTTTATACGAAGTCCGGCTGTCCTAAGGGCTTGGACAACGATCTTATCTTCTTTGCCTAGTTGGTCGGCATGTCCGCGATTCATGGAAGTACCTTTTTAATACCCTTACCTACAGCTTCCCACAGTGGTCGTGAAAGTTCAGTAGTCTGGCGCACCTTGAGAATGAATTGACGCCCAGTTGCTTTGGCGATCTCAAGAAAATCCCTAATCTGCTGAGTCAGAGAGAGCGATTTGACATACTTAATCTCTTCAAGGGTCCTGGCTGTCAATTTATCCGGAATCCTTGTTCGACCGGTTCCCGGAACTTCAACGCGCGTCTTAGGACCTTGAATTCCCGCAAGTTTTTCGCCTCGCTGCCCTTTGCGAACCGACTCAATTCCGCCTCGCAGCATTATAGCGCCACCCCCGGTGGCGGCAAGACCTTCCAGGCCCAGGCCTTGTGCAACAAGCCCCATACCTGCCAGCTCCAGCGCGGGACCGTCGAAAATCAACGGCACGCCAATCGCGATAAGGGCACCACCTCCAAAAATCTGCGCCAGCGCGCCGGGATCCGCGGTTCGGAGCAGGCTTACCAGATTCTGTAGCGCCTGGTCAAGCACCGCACGAGCAACAGCCCCGCCAGCCACCTGCGCCCCGTGCTGGAGCTGGTCAAAGCTCACCCCTGGTACTTGGACGAGTGGGGTAAACGGCGTTGGCTGGATCGGACCCGGCGGTTTGCGCGGGATGATTTCGCCATCCTCGAACCAGAAGACGAAGTCGAAGCTCCAGCCACCTCCATCGTCGTTGCTCTCGCAGCCTCCACAACCATCATCATAGGTTTGCATCCCTGTGGGATCAATAAATCGCACGGGGTTGTTGCGGACGTAGGCGAAGCGGTTGAGGAATTGCGGATCGCCAGGGTCCTGGACGATGGGGTCTGCGGAGAGGAAGCGGCCGAGCGCCGCATCGTAGTAGCGGGCGTTGTAGAAGTAGAGGCCGGTTTCGGAATCGAACCGCTGGCCGGTAAACTTGTGGGGCACATCGACCGAGCCGGTCTGGCTGACGAGCTCCCCGAAGGGACTGTAGGAGAAGCGAGCAAGCTGAGCTCCGGTGCCATCGGTCAGGACATGTGTGGAGCCCAGATGATCGGGGTGGTAGAAGCGTGTGTTGCCGCTCGGTGGTTTGGCCGCGACCAGCAGGTTGCCGGCAAAGACGTACTTCGTCGCCCCGCTGGCGTCTTGCTCGTACACATCCCCCACGTAGGTTGTGCTGCTCGAAGCGGTGGCCTTCTTGACCCGGTTGCCCTCGGCGTCATAGGTCAGAGTAGTTGAGACGTCCTTGGGCAGCGGCGGGTTCCAGGTCGTTGTCCGCAGGGCGTGCAGGAAATAGGCTTCTGCCGGTTTGGCCTGTGTCGCTGGAGTCAATGAGCCGCCCGTTGTGTCATAGCGGTGGAGAGTATCGTAGTCCACCCCACTCACCAGTCCGTTGAGCAGCCATCCGGGTGTCTGAGCGGTGAGGGCGCTTGAGCCGATCAGATGGGAGCCAGTGGTGAGATTGGAGGCAGGGGCGCGGCTTGGGGCCTTACCGGTGAAGGTGCGGGTTACCCCGGCGGGGTTGGTGCAGTAGATCTCGTAGCCACGGCCGTACTCCAGGCTGGTGAAATCATCGAACGTGGTGTTGCCGACGTAGTCCTCAAAGCGATCCGTGATGGGGTTGTAGCGGCTAATCTGGTCGAAATCGGCGCTGAAGCCTGGGAACACGGCGGTGATGGAGAAATCATCGGGAATGACCGGCAGCGCGAAGAAGTTCCAGCCCGGTTCAAAGCGCACATCGACCGTCTCGGAGGTCGGGACATCAACCTGCACCAATTGGTTCTCGGCATCAAACGAAAGCTGCGTGGCCGCCAGGGTCTGAGCGCCTGCGCTCTGGCTGCTGGAGGCTTTGGAGACCATGTTGCCGTTGGCATCGTAGGCCAACACCGCGCC
>CAYNXT010000207.1:0-2960 GCA_964401235.1 uncultured Planctomycetales bacterium | reverse complement strand
ACTCCGCGGCGCGGCTGAAGACGCTGGAGGGCGAGCTGGAGCGGCTGAGGGCCGAGCGCGCGGCGCTGGAGACGCATTGGAAAAAAGAGAAAGCGCTCATTACCGCCGTGCGCGGGTTGAAGGGGCGTCTCGAGCAGCGCCGCCTGGAGGCGGAGCGCGAAGAGCGCGCCGGCAACTTGGGCCGCGTGGCCGAGCTGCGCTATGGCACAATGCCACAACTCCAAAAAGAGCAGGAGCAGAAAACCACCAAACTGACTGAGTTGCAGCGGACAACCAAAATGCTCAAGGAAGAGGTATCCGAAGAAGACATCGCCGAAGTCGTCTCCCACTGGACCGGCATCCCAGTCAGCCGCCTGATGGAAACCGAGCGCGAGAAACTGCTCCACATGGAAGATCGCCTGAAACAGCGAGTGATCGGTCAGGATGAGGCGGTGACGGCGGTGTCTAACGCGATCCGTCGGGCCCGGGCCGATTTGGGCGACCCGAACCGCCCGCTAGGTTCGTTCTTCTTCCTCGGCCCGACCGGCGTGGGCAAGACCGAGCTCGCAAAAGCCTTAGCGGAATTTCTCTTTGATGATGAGCAAGCCCTGATCCGCATCGACATGTCTGAGTATATGGAGCAGCACACCGTCTCGCGGCTGATCGGAGCGCCTCCAGGCTACGTCGGGTACGATGAAGGCGGGCAGCTCACCGAGGCGGTGCGGCGCAAGCCCTACTCCGTCATCTTGCTCGATGAAGTGGAGAAGGCGCATCAGGATGTGCTCAACGTCTTGTTGCAGCTGCTCGATGACGGACGGCTCACCGATGGGCATGGTCGCGTGGTGAGCTTCAAGAACACCGTGGTGATCATGACCTCGAATGTGGGAAGCCACTTGATTCAAGAGGAGCGTTCGATCGAGAATCCCGAGCAGATGCGACGGGAAATCACCGCGTTGCTGCGCCAACAGTTCCGGCCGGAATTTCTCAATCGGATTGATGATATCGTCATCTTCAATCGGCTCACGCCGAAAGAGCTGGATCGTATCGTCGAGCTGCAGGTGGCCCGCGCGCAAGCGCGCCTGGCCGACCGACGCATCAGCCTGAAACTGACGAAACGAGCCAAAGCATTTCTCGCGAAAGAGGGGTTTGATCCGATCTATGGCGCGCGGCCGCTGCGCCGCGCAGTGCAAAAATATCTCATCGATCCGCTGGCCATGCAGCTGCTTGAAGGCACGCTTAAACCCGGCCAGGCGGTCACAGTTGATCAGAACGGGGCAGACGCACTTACATTCTCAGGGTCCACATGAAGCCATTCGCAGTTGGTCCCTGGTCGATGGACCATAGACGATGGACCGCGGCCCTCGTTACGTTACTCTTCGCCACATATGGCATAGCCGCGACAGTGTGGGCGGGAGATCTGAATTTTTCCGCCCAAGTCGATAAAACCACTGTGAATATCGGCGAGCCGGTCAATTTCGTGGTGACCCTGAAGGGCGATCTATCGGGCGTCCAACTGCCTGCATTTGCATTTCCGGAAGGATTTGTGATCGCGGCGCGCAGCCAGTCCACGAGTTTTTCGATTCGGGCTGGTGCCGCCGAGCGGGCCACGAGCCTCTCGTTTGTCCTGGTGCCACAGCAGGCCGGGACGTTTCAACTGGGTCCGTTTCAGTTGGAGCATGAGAAGAATACTCTGCAGACAGAACCCATTGAAATGACCGTCAAGAAACCGGCAGTTCCACCGCATCTGCCGCCTGAAGGCAGGCGATTCACCCTCTAGCCCCAAGCGCTAGTCTCGACGGTGAATTCAACCCACAACAGCTGGTATTTTTTGCTATTGACAGCCTATATTTCTATGCTAAAGTTGTGCTTGCCAACCCCAAAGGGTTGTGGGTTGGAAGAGACGATCATCAATATATTGGGTTCACTTGGAGGAATAAGGGTATGGCTCAAGGGGTGAAAACGGCGGCTCATGCGGCGGAGCAGGCAGCGACGAGCAGCAGCCAAGAGAGCCATCCCCCTCATGCCAAAGGGCTCCCCATCCCTAGACGCTGGACCCGTTCCACTGTTCATCCCTTTGACGAAATCACGTGGGAGCTGCGCAGTGCCACGATCGCCAATGAAAAGGGCGAGGTGGTCTTTGAGCAAAAAGATGTCGAGGTGCCCGGCTTCTGGACGCAGTTGGCCACGAATGTCGTCGTCTCCAAATACTTCCGTGGGGCTCTTGGCACACCACAGCGCGAGCGCAGCGTCAAACAGCTCATCGGCCGCGTGGCCAATACGATCGCCGACTGGGGCATTAAAGACGGCTACTTTGCCACGACGGAAGACGCCGAAGCCTTCCGCGCAGAACTCACGTACCTCTTAGTCAATCAGCACACCGCATTCAATTCTCCGGTGTGGTTCAATGTCGGTTTCGAAAAAGACCGAGCCCCTCAGTGTAGTGCGTGTTTTATCCTTTCTGTCGATGACACAATGGAGTCGATTCTCGACTGGTACCGCATTGAGGGGATGATTTTCAAGTACGGCTCCGGCTCGGGTCTGAACGTGTCCTCCATCCGCTCGGCCCGCGAGCGGCTCGCCGGCGGCGGCACCGCCTCTGGCCCGGTGTCCTTCATGCGCGCGGCCGATGCCTCGGCAGGCGTCATCAAATCTGGCGGCAAAACCCGCAGAGCAGCAAAAATGGTGGTGCTGAACGCCGACCACCCCGATGTCAAACCATTCATTCTCTGCAAGTGGAAGGAAGAAGAAAAGGCGCACAAGTTGATTGATCTGGGCTACGACGCCTCGATCGACGGCGAGGCCTACACCTCGGTCTTTTTCCAGAACGCCAACAACTCGGTGCGTGCGAGCGATGAGTTCATGAAGCGCGCTCTTGCCGATGAAGAGTGGGACCTCAAGGCCGTGACGACGGGCGAAGTCATCGAGCGGGTCAAGGCGCGCGATCTCTTGCGGCTCATCGCGGAAGCCACCTGGCACTGCGG
>CAYNXT010000206.1:0-2961 GCA_964401235.1 uncultured Planctomycetales bacterium | reverse complement strand
CTGATCGCCTTGGCCGCCTCCTCCCCGCTTTCCACGGCGCGAACCTGGCAACCCAGCGCCTCACAGCAGATTTTTACCATCTCTCGAATATCTGGCTCATCGTCTACCACCAAGATCTCCGGTGGGCCTGAGATCGGTGTGACCGAGCCGTTAGCTGAGACGGGCACGGCCTCCTGAGGCTCTTCGGTTGGCCTAGGTTTCAACTGAACCGCAAGTGGGAGCCGCACCTCAAACGCGCTGCCCACCCCCACCTCGCTTTCCACGCGGATTGTCCCCGCATGCTGATCGACCACTTGCTTCACGACCGCCAGCCCCAGTCCCATGCCGGTATCTTTGGTCGTGAAGAACGGATCGAACAGCAAGGACAAGTGTTCTGTTGAGATCCCCATCCCGGTGTCAGACACACGGATGATCGCCTCCCCGTTCTCGAAGCGGCAGTTGACTGAGAGGGTTCCCCCATTTGGCATGGCCTCCATCGCGTTGATGCACAGGTTCACAAAGACCTGTTTGAGTTGGTTCGGATCGCCTGGGAGGAAGATCGGAGCCGGGTCAAAAGTCTGTGTGAGCGCAATGTCACGCTTGAGGCATTCGTTTGACAGCAGCGTGACCGTGTCTTTGAGGACCTTCTGAATGTCCATCGTCTCGACGCGCAACAGGATGGGTTTGCCGAAGTCTTGGAGGCTTTGGACGGTGCTGCTGATCCGGTCGATCTCCATGCCCAGCACCCGCAGATACTCCTGCAGGAACGCGGCATCCTGGTGGCGTTTGGGCAGCTGCTCGGTGAAGGTCTTGATCGCGGCCAGCGGGTTTTTGATCTCGTGGGCCAGGCCCATCGCCAGTCGGCTGGCCGCCACCTGGCGTTCCTGCCGAAGCAGGCGGTCCTTTGCCTGTTGCAGCTTCTGGGCGGTGGTCTTCCAGGCGTCGTAGCTTTCTGCGTTCTCGAGGGCGACTGCGCAATCCCGCGCCAAGCGAGTCAGGAGGAGCAATTCCGCCTCGGTATAGGCGCGGCCGTTGGCCCGGGGTCCCAGGATGACAAACCCCAGCAGACGCTGCCCACGGAAGGTCGGCACCACCACCTGGGCTTTGAGGTTCTCAAGGACCAGGTACAGCCGCGCGAAGGGGTCTGTGGAGCTGCGCCCACCTTGGTGAGATGTTGGTCGTGAATAGCACTCTCGTCGGAGGGGCTTGCGATGCTGGAGGAGCCAGCGGACGAGCAGGCTTGAGTGTTTGAGATGCTGGAGAGAGGTCGGTTTGTCGGAGCCATGGCTGGAGACCATCCAGTACGCGGTGGCTTCCGCGCCTTCAAGATACATCGTCGCGTGGGTCGCGCCCAGATAGCGAACCAAGGCGCTGGTAATGAGCTTGACGAGGCGCTTGACTTCGCGGATCCGCAGGAGCTGGCGGGTCACATCATCCAATCGTGGATTCGAGGCGGGCTGGCGATGAGGCGTGAGGAAGAAGACGCCCAGGAGACCGGCTACGGCGACTCCGAGCCAGGTCATCCACCACCCAAGTTCGCTGAACACCTGGGGAAACCAGGCATGACCCAGCGCGCCAATGGCGCCCACCGTCACCCATGCCAGGGCCACTCCAACCCATCTGGTTCTTGTTGAGGATTGTGGTGAGGCGCGTTTGGACATGGGCCATCCTATAGATTACGACGCGGTGGTTCGCCCTTTCCTGATGGGGAGGCTTAAGGCTTTCTCGATGGCCTTAAGCACGGTCGCTCCTTCGAAAGGTTTGGTGATGTAGTCGATGGCGCCCGCTTTGGCGGCGCGCTCGGCCAGTTCCAGGCTGCGGTAGGCGGTCAGAACGATGACCTTGGGGGGCGGTTGGTTGGCCATGAAGGTCTTGAGCAGCTCCATGCCGTCCCCTTTGGGGATCTTGAGGTCGAGCAATACCACATCCACCGGGTGAGCCTGGAATTGCCTGAGGGCTTCCTCGCCATCACCCGCAAACACCACCGTGTAGTTGGCGTCCTCCAGGGTCATCCCCAGTCCTTTGCGCAGGTTCACTTCGTCTTCGCAGACCAAGATCGTGGGTTTGTCCATTGTCACAGCTCCACGGGGGTTGTCACCATGAAACACCGAGCAACGCGCTTGCCGAGATTGGTGAGCCGATGCGGTTTCGACCCCTTAAAATACAGGATACCATATCGGCCCCGAGCCCGTTCCACAAGATGGCGCTCCTCCCCCACCTTCGCTTCCACCTTCCCTTCCACCACGAAGAGGATTTTTTCGCAGTCAGGCCGATTCTGCTCGACGTGCGTCTTGCCGCCTGGTTGCAGGGTGATGAGCTGGGGCAGCATCTTCTTGTCCATGACCTGCGGAACCAGGATGGCGGCGGAGGCCTTCTCATCATAGACGTAGACGGCACTCTCCGCAGCTATGGAGGTGGACTGCTGGGGCTGCGTCCCGTCATCACGCGACCCAATCCCCTGATGGAACTCTGGCAGGGTCAGACCGAAGGCCCGGGCCAGCTTCTCGTGAATCCGAATGTCGTAGCCAGCCTTGCCGTGTTCGATGCGGTTGATGGATGATTTATCCACCCCGCTTTCCTGCTCTAGCTTTCTGAGGCTCCAGCGAGCGAGCTTTCGCAGCTCGCGGACCCGCTCTCCAATCTGCATGGGTGTCCCTCCACTTCTGCGAGTGTAGCATATTTTCCCTGATTAGTCAACAAATTTGTCTCTCGGTTAAGACGAGCTATCAATTCGACTTATCGGCTTATCTATTTCATCAGAAGCATGTTACAAACTCGCCCGACCTCGACAGATTCCGTGTGTATATTAATTGAGACATATATGTTGACAAAATAGGGACAGCTATGGTATGCTTCCAACTGACGGATGAACGCGCCACAAGGCCGGGAGGCTCGAATGGGCAGAGCAATGCAGATCGGATGGCGATGGCTCAGGCTCAAGCTGCATCAGCTGCGCCAGGGCCACCCGCAAGCGCTCGGGGA
>CAYNXT010000205.1:0-2966 GCA_964401235.1 uncultured Planctomycetales bacterium | reverse complement strand
AACTCCCAGAGTCAGCCGGGCTGCCGAAGATGATCGGCAGCCCGGCTGAATGTTTTTAAGTGCACAACACAACCAGAAACATGGGAGGGGTACAGATGGCTAGATTAGAATGCAAGTTGGGAAGGCTCGGTCTGTTGGTGATTTTCCTGGGGGCGTTGGCCCCTAGCGCACACGCGGATTGGTTGTTTCCAGATTGTGACGACGATAGGACGTTTGGCTACTACTGTCGTCTTAGTAGCGTAGAAGTGGCAGGACTTGAACTAGTGACTCGTTATTCTCACTACACCGATTCAAATATCTCCGGCGATGGCGAGGTGACCATGGAGGCCGAGCTGTGGAGGCGGGTCCGCTTGAGTAGCGGAGCCGTAGGTGACTGGAGCAACAATTTTGGAGCCGAAGGAGATCCTGCCGCTTGGCAGCCTACGTCGTTGAGAGCTCGGTATCAGGTAACTCCGGTGAGCCTGTATGAGTATGCTGAGAAGTTTCAAATGAGCGTTGTGAGAAGCGGACGGAAGTATTCCGGCCCGGAGCAGGTGAGTACGCACAAGGGTTGGGTTTCCAGCTTGCCGTCGCGTTTTGTCTCAATCGATGCTCGAGCAGCCGATGCGACGCATCGCGTGGGTGGAATTGATGTCGTAATCCGTGGCGGGGCCATTATGGATTCTCCCTTGTCCGCCTCTGCTGCCTCACGCGTTCGCATTACGAACATTGCTCGCGCCTTGGCAGCTCAAAAAGTTAGGGTACGGAGACTCCTCTATGGAGACGGTAAAGGAAAATTAATACTGCGTGTCGCAGTGAAACCCTTGTAATATACGGCGGATGTCTCATTGGCGACAACTCGGGTGCGTCCTACTGCTGATCTTGGGCATTGCGGCAGCGCTCTGGCTTGGTATCCCTAGGCATAGTACCGCATTGACACCGGAGTCGACCCCTCTTGTCTCTTCGAAACCCCCGACCACACTCGCTGCTGCGCCCTTAAGTGTCTCAACAGCGAAACTTCCGAACAGCGTTGAGGTACTTCATGGACTTCCATCCGGACCACCGCAGCCAGATACCGAAGCGCTCCCTCGCACGACTCTACCACCCGTCGGCAGCGCCCAATCCGCTACGCCGATACGGCAGCTACAGCAGGAGGGTCCATTCTGGTTGCGTGGTCGTGTAGTGCGACCGGATCAGCAGCCTGTGTCGGAGTTTCAAGTTGAGATGGTTCCACCTGATGACGCCGGAGCATCTCAAGTGCTGAGTTGCTCATTTCAGGCCTCAACAGGCGAATTCGAGCTCTCATGGGATCAACAGGGTCCAGCCGATCTGCGAGTCGAGTCTCAAGGGTATATGGCCGGGGTGGTGCCTTCGGTGACCCTTGCTCAATCAAGGGAGGAGGCCGAACGCTGGGAGATTGTGTTGGTTCCTGGCGGCCAGATTTCCGGGCGAGTGGTCAACACAACCGGTCAACCGGTAAGCAGTGCGTTGGTGGAACTGGGCCAGTATCTCTATTATGAGGTGACGGAAGAGGAAGAAGTAGTTTGGAATGATCAACCAGACGCCTCACCTGAGGAGCCTGCCGCTCTAGGGGAAATCACCAGCTCAGAGCCTTGGAATCCGAATCCATCACAGCGAACAGACGGGGATGGATATTTTGTGCTGACCGAGTTGCCCCAAGGTACTTATCAGTTATCTGTGACGCACCCGGACTATTTCTCCACCAGCCAGGAAGTGACCATTATGCCGGGGAGTGATCAACTGATTGAGGTGATGCTTTCCAATGAAACTGGTTCACTGATCATTACCGTGGTCGATGCGCAGGGACATCCTCTGATTGGTCGGAACCTCGCTCTTGCGGGAGAGCAGCAGGTTGTCGGAACATCTGACGCGCAAGGTCGCTGGCAAGCCAAGAATCTACGCCCTGGACGCTATGATGTGACGCTTCTATCCGAGCAGGAACAGCCAGGAGAAGGTCACGAGGTTGTTCATCGAGCCAGAGCGCAAGTTGCGGGTGGTCAAGAAACTCAACTTCTTTTTCAAATCCCTAGAGGAGTTGATGTGTTAGGTCTGGTGGATTTGAACGATGAGCCGGTTTCCGGCGCCTTGGTTCATCTCAGTCGGGTGCGTGGAGCAGATGATGTAGAATCTACTCTAGCCGACCACTACGCGAGCGTCAGTGTCTCGACGGATGCTCATGGTCGCTTTGCCGTTTCGCAGCTCCCACCCGGTCACTATGAGGTGCTAGTTACATCAGGTGAGGAGGCGTCGCGGATGGCGGTTACCCTCATGGCGTCCGATCAAGCTCGTACCCTGCAACTTCATTTGGGAAGCACATCGATTGAAGGAGTGGTGAAAGACGGCCTGACGGGAAAGCCGATTCCAAACGTCGAGGTGAGATCGCAGCTCCTCCAATCCCTTGATGATCTTAAACTGGAAGATGATACGCTCTTCGGAAACGCTCAGGGAGTCGCCATGACCGATGCCAATGGAAGGTATCGGCTCAAGGAGTTGAGCCGCGGGTACCATCTGTTAGAATACGAGGTGCCTGCGCCATATGGAAGTGGGAGAGCGCAGATTCAGATCAGTCAAATAATCACTCGCCATAATATCGACGTATTTCCTTCAGGAGAGCTTGTGGTGACGGTGCTTGGCCAGGATTCTGTTCCCATCAAAGGGGCGGCCGTGGTCCTAGTATCAGAGTCCGATCCTAATACAGAACTCGTCACGCCGACGGATGAGCTCGGGATGATGCATCTGCCACGTCTTGCAATGGGAACCTATCATGTTGAGATCACGGATGCGCGCACAGGAGCCTCAACCCGAACCGTTACCGACATCCGTTCAGGTGAAGTGAGTCGTCTCTCCATTACACTCAACCCCGCAAGTTGACCGAATAAATAATTGTTCCTGACCTTGACACTTTCCAGAGGGATCAGGTATTGTTTAGCTACAATTAACTTTTCAAATCCGAAAAGGCAAACTTC
>CAYNXT010000204.1:0-2967 GCA_964401235.1 uncultured Planctomycetales bacterium | reverse complement strand
TACCCAATGGGCCTATCGGTCGCCAAGACTCAGAGGACTACACCTTCCCAACCAAGCGCCACGCGGTCTTTTTCTACTGGCTCAACGCCAAGATCACTGCGCTCAGGAGCCAGTTTGTGGATTGGCCCGATCAGGTGAAAGCGTGGATCAAGGACCATCCACGAGAGGCCACCATGTATGGCATCGCTCTAACGCTGGTTGCAGGAAAAATCGTTCTCAGCGCCATGGGTGTGGATATGCAGTTTGATCAGAACGACGGCACCCTCCTGGCGATGGCTGTCGTAGGGGGACCTGAAGGAGCAGGTCGCGTCACACCACCTGCTGAGCAACTATTGAAGAATTCAACGGCTAAGGGACGGTGGCAGGGGAGGACTTTCATCATTCCGGATCCTGATCAGATGGGTTATTCCTTCGCATTCAAATATGCGGGCAAAGGTGGTGTAAGTGAACAGATGCTTCGACAAGAAGCAGCCGTGTTGGCGGATCTTTGGCAACGCGGAGTGCGCGGTACACTCGAACCAATTGCTACGAGCCAAGGAGAACATGTTTTCCATTACGGTGACAGCGCGGTTCTTTGTTACCGGATCTCGGATGACAGACTGCGTTATCTGACTGATTTCCAAGCCTATCCGAAGACGAACACACCAGATGCAAACAAGGCGGTTTTACGGAATGCAGTCATTGCAAACATGGCTGATCTCGGTGCACTGTTTAACGCGGGCTATCTGCATACATCGCTGTCCGCGCTCTCTCATCATGACTATAGTGGTCGTTGGTTTTGGGATTATGATGAGGACTTCTCTACAACGGGAGGGATCAGTCGTGTAGAGGAGGTGCTGCAATATCCGAATCTACGCCTAGCGGGTCTTGCCGATTTTGAGCATGTCGTCCCGTTTGGCCTGGAAGATGTCGAGCACCATCTAGGGCAGAACATTACAGAGACAGTGTTGGCGGTTGGGTATATGGGTATCTCTCTTGGGCTGACGGATGAGGAAATTGTCGAAATCATCCGGGAGGGAGTGCTGACTTTTCAGCGGCCCTTTGAGGTAGGTGCGCTGCCTGACTCATTCGTATCGGGGTTGCGATCCTTCATCGCGTACTATCGGGAGCGTATGCCAGGTTCGGATGCACGACCCGAGACAATGGTAGGTTTGAGGGGCCTTACCCCGTTACTTGAGGGCACAAGGGATCTACTGGGGCGTTATAAAGAAACGACCTTCTTTAAAGAACACGTACCCTTATCGATCAAGTACTATCTCAGTAACCAGGGAGAGAGCGCTGGGGAACAAGTTAACGTTGATGGTGCCCCCGTATTGCGCGGACAGATCGTCGAGCTCAAAACACTCCGCGGAGAATTGCACGACAAACCCTACCTTCAGCTTTACGATGCGCAAACAAAGCGTCCAGTAAAACGGTATCCTTTGGAAGGACTCTGGCCTAAGGCGATGGCATTTAGTGACGACCGATTATTCGTGCTTGATGGGCGTAGCCGTCAGGTACATGTCTACAATCCAGAAGGCCAATTGCTGGAGGTGTGGGATTCCAGCAAATATCCAGGAGTTTGGTGGCCCCACGGGCTTACCATAATCGGCGAGCGGGTATATGTATCAGATTTCGACAATGGGCGTATCCACGTTTTTGACCTGCAGGGAAAACCGGGAATGTCCATCGGAAAATCTGGACGGCGACCGGGAGAACTACACAGCCCAACAGACCTCCTAGCTTTTGATAAGCAGCTAGTAGTGCTTGATCGGGATAACAACCGTCTCCAAGTGTTTGATGATAATGGCCAGTGGCAGGGTGTTTGGGGACAACGGGAACTAAGTCGTCCATCGACCGGCATGGTACTGCATGGCCAACTGTTTATTCTCCATAAGAATGGAGAGGAAGTGTTGATTTTCAATAAATCGGGAGTGATGGTTAACAGAATTTCGAATAACACCATGGTTGCTCTGAAAGATGGCGTATACGCGCAATATATCGATCACCGTCCCGCTCAACCGTATCTTCGCATCGTGCGGCCGGCAAAAGAGCCTCTACCCGGAATACCGTTTTCAGGACCGGAAGGTGGGAAACCTGGGCCTTCGGGTGAGTCAGCTGCCGGTGGCGCCATGCCGCAACCGCCTTCGCCTGAGAAAATCCTCGACCGCATCATCCATAGTATCCGCACGCAGGACGAGCTTGAGCGGCAACCATAAGCGGCAGGTTCGTCCGATGCTTGTGGTAAGATAGGCGTCGGGTGGCACGGAGCGCAAGCGGCTCGATCGTTCCACAACAACCCGACACGCAGGAGAGAGACGCTCTCTTCTGCGGTTTTTATTTCACAGATGCCACAGAATTCCACAGAAGCACAGAGCGCAATAACGCGGTTCGAATCAGCGCCGCTTGTCCCCGTCACCCTTGCATTTCTCATCGGCATCCTCGTGGGAACGCCCACGTGGCTTCCTCCATGGTGTCTCGTCATTGTGAGCGGCGTGAGCGCTGGCGTGTCGCTCTGGCGGTGGAGGCGTGCCCGGTCCGGAATTATCGCCCTCCTCCTGCTCTGGGGGTGCCTGGGTGCTTTGCGGACGACCATCAGGGAGGCCCATCCAGACATGCGGCTCGAAGAGATCCTCTCGGATGATCCGCAGCCGGTCCGACTCCACGGCCTCGTCGTGGATGATCCGGTGGAGCTCTTCGAGCCAGGTGAGTGGCACGGCCTCGGGCCAGACTCTAGCGACAAGCGACCAGCAACCAGGAACCAGGAACCTGAGACCCAAAACCTAAGACAGACGTGTGTCCTGGCCCTGTCGCACTGGCGCACGGCTGAGGGGTGGCAGCCGATCCATGGGCGGGTCCGCGCCACCATCTACTCCCCACGAGCGCTCGTCGGCTACGGTGACGAGCTCGTGGTGGAAGGCCAGTGGTCCCGCGTCCCCGCTCCAGGCAACCCCGGCCAGTATGACTGGCAAGCCGCGCTGGCCCGCA
>CAYNXT010000203.1:0-2973 GCA_964401235.1 uncultured Planctomycetales bacterium | reverse complement strand
ATTACTGCTTCAACCTTTAATCCAAACGGGGGAAGCCTTGTCCTACGCACGACCGGCGATCCTCATGCACTCATCGATCCGTTAAAAAGCGTGGTTAGCGAACTCGACTCCTCGATCCTGCTTACATCCATCATGACGATGGAAGACCGCCTCTCGACCAGCCTGGCGAGACCACGTCTCTCCGATTGCCACTCCAATTATCACAATTAAGTTAACTCAAGACTACCGAGTTCTCGGTCGTTTTGCGGCGGCCGCCCGTGCCGCCCACATTCTCAATCTAGATAACTGCAAGCAGTCTGGCAGAACGGTTCGTACGTTCCGTCGCGACTATTCTATTTGGCAAATTCGTCGCTGTTCGGCCTAGCAAATCCCGACGCGTTGTGGGACGCATAGAAATCATATCCGAAAACAATAGGGGAAGCCTCTTGCGTTCCGCATTGAAAGTTGCTAGGGTAGCGAGTCATGGACGTGGTGCTGAAGTACCGCGGCCGGGTGATTCGCGAATCGGACTTGGCAGTCATCCGGGCGCTGGTCGAAGAACATCCAACAGCGAGTCGGCGGAAGCTGTCGCAGAAGCTATGCGTGGCGTGGAATTGGGTTCAGCCCAATGGCACTCCGTGCGATATGGTGTGCCGGGGTTTGATGCTGGCGCTGGAGCGCGCAGGCCATCTCGCCCTGCCGCCGGTGAGATGGACGCCGGCGAACCCGTTCGTGTTGCGGTCAAGGCCGCAATTGATCGAGATCGATGCCACGCCAATCGCGTGCGGCCTGAAAGATCTGGGTCCGTTGGAGTTGCGCTTGGTGCGGCGGACGCCGGAAGAGCGCTTATTCAATGCTCTCATCGAGCATCATCATTATCTGGGTTATACGCAACCCGTCGGCGAACAGCTCAAGTACATGGTGTTTGCCGGAGAGCGGCCGGTGGCGTGTCTGGCATGGTCCTCGGCGGCGCGGCATTTGGGGCCACGCGACCGGTTTATTGGCTGGAGCCCTGAGGCGCGGCGGCGCAACATCCGGTTCCTCGCATACAACTCCCGGTATCTCGTGTTGCCCTGGGTAAGGGTGAAATTCCTGGCGTCCCACATCCTGGGCCGGATGGCGGCGCGGGTACCGCGGGATTGGCAACAGGTTTATGGCCACTCGATCTATTACCTGGAAACATTCATTGACCCGCAGCGCTCGCGCGGAACCTGCTACCGGGCAGCGAACTGGGTCGCGCTCGGATTCACGACGGGGCGCGGGAAAGCCTCCACCAGCCACCGGCCAAACCGCTCACTCAAGCAAGTGTTGGCCTATCCCCTCGACCGGCGGTTCCGGCGTTTGCTGGAGGTCCGGTAAGCGCCGGTTATACGGCGATCGGATTCGGTCTTCGCGTCGGAAAGGACTGATCCGATGCGTTTATGGGACCAATGGTGGTCTTGGGTCGAACCCTTGCGCGGCGCTTGCTCCCGGCTGCGCAGCTTTCTCTGGCTCGCCGCCGCCCTCGCCGGCATGTCCGTCCGTGGCGATCTGCTCGGCGTCACCGGCATCATCCGCGCTCTTGGTTTCTGCGAGCGCTTCTATGACCGCCTGCTCGACTTCTTTCATTCCAGCGCGGTCGATCCCGATACCCTCGCCCGTTTCTGGGTCAAAACCGTGTTCCAGCGCTTGCCAGGAATCTATCGTTGTAACGGCAGACCTGTGCTCTTGGGCGATGGCATCAAGATCCCGAAGCGCGGCCGCAAGATGCCCGCCGTCAAGCTGCTCCACCAAGTCTCGGAAAGCAATACCAAACCCGAATACATCATGGGGCACTCCATTCAGGCCGTCTCCGTGCTGGTCTCCGCGGCCTCCTCCTTTTTTGCCGTTCCCCTCTCTGCCCGCATCCACGAAGGACTCGTCTTCAGTAACCGCGATCAGAGAACCCTCCCCGTCAAGTTCTTCTCGCTTGTTGAATCCCTCGGAATCCCAGAATCCGTCTACCTCGTCGCCGACGCCTATTACGCCTGCCGCACCATTGTTCTGCGCTTGACCGCCGCTGGCAGCCATCTGATCTCCCGTCTGCGCAAAAACGCCGTCGCCTACGAACCGGTTCCCCCACCCGCCAAGCGTCCGCGCGGACGGCCCAAGCTTTACGGCTGCAAGATTCGCCTCTTCACTTTGTTCGATAACCCCAATGCTGGATGGACGGCCGCCCACAGTCCTGTCTATGGTGAGCAGGATGTGACGATCCGCTATTGTTGTCTGGATCTGCTGTGGAGGCCCATCCGCAGACTCGCTCGATTTGTACTCGTGGACCACCCGCACCGCGGGCGCATCATCTTCTTATGCACCGATCTGAACCTGCATCCGATCGAAGTCATCCGGCTCTATGGCCTGCGTTTCAAGATTGAGCTTTCCTTCAAACAAGCCGTCCGCACTATTGGCGTTTACGCCTATCACTTCTGGATGGCCAACATGGACAGCATCCGCCGACGTTCCGGCAACCAGTATCTGCACCGCAAGACCGCCAGCTATCGTGACGCTGTCCGAAGAAAACTTGCCGCCTATCACCGTCACATTCAGGTTGGCCTCGTCGCCCAGGGCATCCTTCAATGCCTCGCCATCACCGTTCCCGATCTTGTCTGGTCCAACTTTGGCTCGTGGCTCTGCACGATCCGCCAAGGAATCCCGCCTTCCGAGCTTGTCGTTATGACCGCCCTGCGCTACAGCCTCCCTGAATTTCTCGCACGTTCTGCTCCCACAGCAATGTTCACGAAATTCCTCCGCGATCGCCTTGACCTCAACAGGGCTGAAGGCTTACGCCTCGCTGGTTAACCCAGGTTTGCGGTAGTCTTGAGGAACTATACAATCACATCCAGAAATTCGACGCGCCAAGAACCCAGCGTGCAGGCTGAACAAATATAATTGTTGAACTTTATTTCCTTAGGGCTCCTAAGGAGGTTCTCCCCTTTTGTCCACAATCTGGATTTCCGGCAGCAACGCCGTCGGGCG
>CAYNXT010000202.1:0-2976 GCA_964401235.1 uncultured Planctomycetales bacterium | reverse complement strand
CGTGCTGATTGGCTTTGTGATCGTTGGCCTGTTCTGGGCGCCGTGGGATGCGCTGCGGTCGGTGAGTCTGAGCTCAAAATTGCTCCTGGCGGGGGGAGGACTACTGGCCAGTTTCCTTGGGCAGTTAGCGTTTTACCATGCGCTCAAATCCGGTGCGGTGTCCCAGATCACGCCGGTGGCCGGGGCCTATCCGCTCGTGGCCGCGCTGCTGGGCTGGTGGGTGCTGCGCGAGCCGCTGACGCTGATGCGTCTCATCGGGGTCGTGTGCGTCGTCATCGGCGTGATCCTCTTACGGAAGTGATCTCGTGCCTCCACCCATCCGCTCGCAAGTTGGCGGGTCCTGCCGCCTGCGGCAGCCCACCGGGCTCGTCCCACCCTTGGCGGGACTCCGCGCTGTGGGCGCCCGACCTCCGGCGTCACCCGCCAACCGCGAGATCCTATCACTGGGCTGAGGCCGCATCGGCGCGAGCGAACGGTCGGGGGCACGAGCTAGAGAAAGCATGGGAACAAAGCTAGGGCTGGTGGGGTTGCCGAATGCGGGGAAGTCAACGCTGTTTAATGCGCTGACGTCAGGCCACGCCGCCGTTGCTGCCTATCCGTTTACCACCACCAATCCCAACATCGGCATCGCGCATGTCGAAGACTCCCGCCTGAGGGCACTGGCGGCATGCCTGAAGCCGGGCCGCGTGATTGCCACCAGCCTTGAGTTTGTCGACATCGCCGGATTGGTGAAGGGCGCGCATCAGGGCGAGGGATTGGGCAATCAATTCTTGAGCCATGTCTTCGGCGTGGACGCGCTGCTCCATGTGGTGCGCTGTTTTGAGGATGAGAACGTCGCGCATCCCATGGGCCAGGTGGATCCGCTGCGGGATATCGAGATTATCACGACCGAGTTGCTGTTGAAGGACCTCGAGATCCTTCAGCGCCGCAAGGACAAGGAGCACAAAGCGGTTAAGGGGGGCGACAAACACGCGATGCACCTCATGGAACACCTCGAGCATTGGCAAGCCACCCTCTCCTCCGGCAAGACGATTCGCAGTCTGCCATTAGCACCCGAAGCGCACCCCAAAGCCTTCGGGATCGATCTCTTAACCGCTAAACCTGTCCTGTACGCGGCCAATGTCAGTGAGGGAATGGACGAGGGGTTGGAGGGGCTGCGCGCCCGGGTGCAGGGGGAAGAGGCCGGCTTGGTGCGCTTCTGTGCAAAGCTAGAGGCGGAGTTAACCGAACTGGAGACCGCTGACCGCGTGAGCATGATGCAGGAGCTCGGCATTGCTGAATCCGCACTGCCGCAGGTCATCCGGCGAAGTTATGAGTTGCTGCGTCTCGTT
The DNA here is from genome assembly GCA_964401235.1 of uncultured Planctomycetales bacterium. Classification (GTDB taxonomy): domain Bacteria; phylum Omnitrophota; class Gorgyraeia; order Aquiviventales; family Aquiviventaceae; genus CAYNXT01. Next base: position 1,645 of record CAYNXT010000202.1, on the reverse strand, counting down.
ACGTTTTTCACCACCGCCTCCAGCATCTTGCAGGCCTGGACCGTGCCTCATGGGACGAAGGCCGCGCAAGCCGCCGGCACGATCCATACCGATTTTGAGCGCAAGTTCATCCGCGCCGAAGTCATTCAGGCCGACACCCTCGTGCGCTGTGGGAGTGAAGCCGCCGCCCGCACTCAAGGCCTCCTGCGGTTAGAAGGCAAAGAGTATGTGGTGCAAGATGGCGATGTGATCCACTTCAAAGTCGGCGCGTGATGCCACAGACGTTGATTCTTCGTCAACACGACGTGGCCCGGCTGATGGATCTGCGCACGGCTATTCGAGTGACCCGCGAGGCGTTCAAAGCCATGGCGCGGGGTCAGACGGTCATGCCCCCGAAGCTGTATCTTCCGCTTCCACATCAAAGTGATTTTCGCGCCATGCCTGCGTTCATCAAGCGCCCGCCGGCCTGCGGGGTCAAATGGGTGAACGTGCATCCGCGCAACCACGCGAAGGGGCTGCCGACCGTCATGGCGGTCATCGTGATGAATGATCCGGCCACAGGATTTCCATTGGCGGTCATAGATGGGTTGTTGGTGACGAAACTCCGCACAGCCGCGGCTGCGGCTGTCGCCGCCCACGCGCTGGCCAGGCGCCAGAGCCGGGTGGTAGGGCTCATCGGCTGTGGCGCCCAAGCGGATGCGCAACTGCTGGCGTTGACCGAACTGTTTTCGCTGTCTCGCGTGCAGGTATGGGGCCATGAATCTGGTGAGGCGGCGCGATATTGCCGGATGATGCGTCAGAAGCTTCCCCGCATGAGGTTCGCGCCATGCCCAACCGTGAAAGCCTGCGTGACGCAAGCCGATATCGTGGTGACGATGACACCGTCTCGCCGGCCATTGGTGAAGCGCGAGTGGCTCCGTCCTGGCGTCCACATCAATGCGATTGGAGCCGACGCCCCTGGCAAACAGGAACTAGATCCGCGCATTCTGCGTGAGGCCATGGTGGTCGTGGATGAGCGCGAGCAGGCCATTCACGGCGGCGAACTCAACGTGCCTATCAGCCGCGGTCAGTTTCACCCGCGTGACATTCATGCGACGCTGGGCGACATTTTGATCGGCCGCAAGCAAGGCCGGCGAAGCGCGACAGCGCTAACCGTGTTCGATTCCACCGGACTCGCGATCCACGATGTCGCCCTCGGCGCTGCCATCGTGCGGCGAGCGAAGCGGAAAAACCTCGGGCATCGCGTCATCCTCAACTCCTTGCGTTGACTTTAGTTACAGCCTATACTACAAAACGGTCAGCCGGTTGAGCCGGTTTTGCCGGTTAAGCCCGTTGAACGGGCCTAACGGGCCAACCGGCATAACAGGTTAACGGATAAATGGCGGCAATTACTCAAGAGATTTTGAAACAGGTAGCACTCTTAGCACGGTTACGTATTGAGGGAGAGGCCCTGAGTCGGCTGTCTGCGCAGCTTGATGAAATTGTAGGCTACGTGCAGCAGCTCCAAGCCATTCCGACCGACGGGGTTGAGCCGACCAGCCACGTCCTGCCGCTCTCCAATGTGCTGAGGAAGGACGAGCCGACGCCCTCGCTCAGTCAGGAAGCGGTCATGGCGCTTGCACCTGCCAAGCATGCACAGCCTTGTCGCCAACCCGCGTTTGCTGTT
>CAYNXT010000201.1:0-3017 GCA_964401235.1 uncultured Planctomycetales bacterium | reverse complement strand
TTCGCCGTCCTCTGTTCATGGCGTCCTCCTTGCTCCCGGGCCGTGCCCTGCATTCGAGCGATGGTGGCGCCAAGATACGGGCGGATGGACACCCTGTCAAGGGACACCAACTTCGCGCTTGACTCTACCCTGCCGGGCGCTGTATCAGGGATGATATCTCAAATGACGCACCACTCCTGGTTGCGGCTCGGTAAGACGACTCGGTTCTCGCTGGCTTCGAATATGCCTAGCTTCGAGCCGAGAGAGGTATGAGGAGCACTGTGTGGCCGACCAAGTAAGACGGGTTCTTTCCGTCTTTCTGGCCTCGCCCAACGATGTCGTTGATGAGCGGCTGCTCGCCCGAGAAGCGGTTGATTTCGTAAACAGACTGGCGGGACCACAGCTTGGCTGGTATGTTGAGCTCGTTGTTTGGGAAGACACACCTCCTGCGTTTAAGCGACCTCAAACAGTCATCAACAAGGGAGTCGACACTTGTGATCTGTTTGTAGGCATCCTTTGGGAACGGTGGGGTCAACCCACCGGGGAGTACTCCTCTGGGTTCGAAGAGGAGTTTCAACGTGCCAGAAGACGACATGTGGAAACAGGATCGCCTGAAATCTGGCTATTTTTTTGCAGGGTGGATCCGAAAAAGATCGCAGATCCCGGCGATCAACTGAAGCTCGTTCTTGCTTTCAAGCGTGAACAAATCGAACGGCGCGAGCTCCTTTTCAAGGAGTACGAGTCGCCGGAGGAATGGAGACTAAAATTCATCGAATCGTTGCTTAAATACCTATTTGAGCAGACTCCGGTGCCTCGAGTCCTTGAGGTTGCGGCAGAGGAACCGGTCGCGGCGGCGCGTGGTGCCGGCGTGATCGAACCCCTGTCAGAGGCGAGCCCAAGTGTGTCAGGCAGTTCTCCGCAGCTACGGGAGACATTGGATCAACTTAGCGATTTGGTTGCGCGTCCCGAGTTCCACTCTTCTGCACGTAGTCTAACGTCTCTCAACGATTTCCACGTCGCGCGCCTTAATCTCTTGGCAATTAGCCTGATGACGCAGATCGATGGTCGCGTACTTCTGGATGTCATGACAGCAAACCGTCTCTACTCCTATTACAAGGATGTGCAGCCGACACCGGCCGAAAGAAATCTGATTCTGCGTACTCTAGTCGCTGACAGAAATGATCTTGTGCCTGGATGGTTCTGGCTAAGGACGATGCAGCCGGGGGTGATTGAACGATTGCTCTTTCACTACGCAGAAACCGACAGTAGCGTGAGTGTTCGGAGCAGAGCACTGTTGTTGCTAGGAAAGCTTGGAGTACATCCACAGGGAGACGCGGCGCAGCAGAAGAAGTTCTTCGCAAAACTTGCTAGGCACGAAGATGCGACGATTCGACTGAGCGCCCTCGACTATTATGCCGCAATCGGAACGTTGGATGATTTGGAAATTGTTGAGCAAGGCCTCAATGATCGCGCTGCAGCCGTTCGAGACGCTGCGGCTCGGGCGCGGTTCCGTATCCTTCTTCGTCATGACGTTGGCCGCTCACTGGAGCTGTTTGCGTCCGGGGACCGAGCTGCCGATGGAACACAGCTTCAGCCCCACGCCGCTAGGCTTCGTGACAAGGAGTTGCAGGACGCTCTTACTAGTGAAAACGCACAGGCGAGGCGATTTGCAGCAGAGGAACTGAAGCGACGAGGTGAGTTAACGGAGGACAGGGCTCGAGCGCTCACACGAGATCCCTCACCACTGGTTCGTGCCGTCGGGTTCGAGGACTTGATCGACCGTGGCGTGCCGGTAACCCCCGAGGAAATCGACAATGCGTTTAAAGCTGCCGGAGCCCCAACTCTTCTTGGAGGCTTGTCAGGTGATCGTGTTGACATCGACGGATTGCTGTTCAAGATCTATGCTACGTATTCGCCGGAACGGCTGGAGAAGGAACTTCACCCGCTAGCGCTTCATGGCGTCATTGCGTACAGAGTGCTGGCACTTCGACACTTCGATAAAGTGTCGGTGCGGCTCCGCCGAGATCTGGGGGATGAACTCACGGCGTTCGATGAGGAGGGAGAGAGGCGAATCAGAGAAGAGCTCGGTGAGATAGGCGTACGAATGTGGCGTCAGGCGACTGAACGAACGCCTAACCTTCGAGAGTTTACCCGTCAAATGTTTCTAACGGTGGCTTTGGAAGGGCTCGTAGAGAAGGGGACGGCTGACGACGTCGGATTTGCAAGAAAGCACATAACTGCAAGTCACTACTATCTTCAACTCCAAGCGGTGAGATTAATTCATCGTTTTGGCGAGGCGACAGACCTAGACGTGCTGTTGCCCCTGGCAACTGGTTCATACGGCGAGGTTAGGAGAATTGCGACGGAGGCTGCACTCAAACTGTCCCCGGGCCTGGCTGGCGCAGCTGCTACGCTATTCGAAAGCGATGATCCCTATTTGGTAGGCCTAGCACTGAAAGTAGTAGCGGATGTGCCACCGGCCGAGGCTGAGGGGATCGTTGACGGCCTGTTGGAAAGCGAAAAGGAGGCAGTTCGTGTGAAAGCAGTAGCCTACCTATTACGGAAACTGTCAGTTCATGAAGTGGAACGGTTTCTGGGCGACTACCTTGAACCGCCCTACTACTACAACGTCGCATGTTGGTTGGATAGACTGCTGTTCGCGCCTGCACCTCTCGTAGAGCTATTTCGAGAGGAGCTAACGAATCGGGCCGCTCAGGGTTAAAGAGCGTCGCCATGATCAGATTTGTGCTCGCCGCAGTTATCCGCCGGGAGGGTAAGACTTTGGATGGTAGACGCTGCAACGGAGCTGTCGTGGTGCTCCAACCGCATCTGCTCGGCCGGCCTGTCACCCAGGACAGCCTCCGGTTCACCGGCGACGGCCACGTCCGGCTCGCGCGCAAGACTTCGCGGGCAGGACTTGGAGGAGCCTCCGCTTCGCAAGGACTACGCGGTCCACACACCTGTGAACCCGTATGAGAGGAGCCGACGATGATCTACGAGCTGCGCACGTATACCCTGATGCCCGGCAAGCAGAACGA
>CAYNXT010000200.1:0-3092 GCA_964401235.1 uncultured Planctomycetales bacterium | reverse complement strand
GCCAAAGGGTGGCCGCCCCATGAATCGTTGGTTCCTCGATCATTTCAGTGGGTGGGTTTGGCTGGAAAAACAGCTGGGGAGGAGGCTGCCGATGAGCTTTTCACCTGGAAAGCCTCCACAGAAATCTTGGAAGATGGGCGCTGCTGCGTTGTCATGGAGGTATTCGCCACAGAGGGGGTTAGGCTATGAACGGTTGTTCTGCCCTTGTCGGCCAAGCTATGCCAGCACTTCTCATCAGGGCCGTTCAGGCGCCTCATTCCATCGAAAACCCCTCGTTTTCCACACCGGCTTCGGCTTTCACCCGCGCGGGGCATTCCACTGAAAGGATCGAAGAGCCGATTTTCCGAACGCCCCGGAACCGGATCCCTCTTGCCCCGACCCCGCCCATGCCCTATATTCCGGGCGCTCACGAGACGGGTTCCATCATGGCTCACTCCTCCCAGCCCGGAAAAACCTCCCCACAAGGACTTGTCCCGCCCGCGCGGCGATCACCGCGATCCTTCTCCCTGCCTCCTCCCGCTCCCAAGAGCCCCCATCGCCCCTACTTTCAGAACTCCTGACATAGCGCATCGGTCTCTCCTCTGAAAGTCTGTTTTTTTAGGTGCGCAGGGCTCGAACCCAAACCTGTCCGCTTTTTGGCCGTCGGCGTATCCTCTGCCGGCATGGCAACCCTTCCAAGTGACGATCTGTTTCCCGATGTTCGGAACCCCGAAAATATACAAGTCATCAATGAGCGGTGTCTGCTGCGAACTCAGCACGACCACCGTGTCGTGATCGTCTCTGGGATTGTCTTGTCCCAGTATGCCCTGGCCGACCGTATGGCAGAAGCGTATGCGCTTGTCAGCCTTGTCGAGCAGGGATGGGCTGACCAGATCGAAGTAGCGCGGGCATTCGGCTGCTCCGTGCGCACAGTGCGGAGGCACCAGCGGCGGTTTGAAGACGGCGGCTTGGCCGCGTTGGGGCACCGCAGCGGATTTCCGTCCGGTTGTCCTCGCCTCCGAGGGACACGCCCTCGGTTGATTCACCGTTTGAAGGCCGAGGGACATTCCAATTGCGAGATCGCTCGACGCGTTGGGGTTAGTGAAATGGCGATTCGCAAAAATCTCCGCCGCATGGGCTGGAAGCGAACACCTGTCCCCGAACCGAGTCTGCTTGCCCTGGAGGCGGGTTTGCCCTCGAACCCAAACCTGTCCGCTTTTTCGGTCGATACCACTGCGGTGCCGTCTCCAGCCGCTACGCGGACCTCGAACCCAAACCTGTCCGCTTTTTGTGATATTCCCGCGAAGATCTCCTCGGACAGCGATCCATCGGATCGGCGTGGGGATCGATTGTTGGCCTTTCTGGGCGTGCTCGACGATGCCGCCCCGCTGTTTGGTTCCGGGCCATCCATTCATCGGGCCGGAGTTCTTCTGGCATTGCCGGCTTTGGCCCAGAGCGGAGTCTTCGAGTGCGCTCAAAAGATCTACGGCAGCCTCGGCCCTGCCTTCTACGGTTTGCGCACCAGCATTCTGGCGTTGCTGTTGATGTCCCTGTGGCGCATCAAACGTCCGGAGGGGCTCAAGGAACATTCCCCTGAAGAGCTGGGGCGGGTGCTGGGCTTGGATCGTGCACCCGAAGTCAAAACGCTGCGGCGCAAGCTCTCGCGCTTGGCGGCATTCGGACGCGCGGCCGAGTTTGGGCGAGACCTTGCCCAACAACGGGTGGCTTTACGCGGAGCGGCGATGGGGTTCCTCTACATCGACGGCCACGTGCGGGTTTACCACGGCCAGCATCGTTTGCCCAAAACCCATGTGGCAAGGATGCGCTTGCCCATGCCGGGCACTTCCGACTACTGGGTCAACGACGCTGCGGGCGATCCGCTGTTCGTGGTCACCGCCGAAGCCAACGCGGGCATGGTCAAGATGCTGCCTCCGATTCTGGCCGAGGTGCGGTCGCTGGTCGGCTCCCGCCGCGTCACCGTGGTCTTCGACCGAGGCGGCTATAGCCCCAAGCTCTTTTTGAAAATGCTCAACGATGGCTTCGACCTTCTGACCTACCGCAAGGGGCGCTGGCGCAAAATCGCCCGCCGGCACTTCAAAAAACACCGGGCCACGTTGGATGGGCGCAAGGTCTCCTATGTCTTGGCCGACCAGGAAATTCGCCTGCTCAAAGGAAAATTACGTCTGCGGCAGGTCACTCGCTTGACCGAGGATGGTCACCAGACGCCCGTGCTCAGCTCCCGACGGGACCTGCCCGCTTTGGAGGTGGCCTACCGGATGTTTGAGCGTTGGCGACCGGAAAACTTCTTCAAGTATCTGCGCGAGGAATATGCGCTGGATGCCCTGGCCGATTACTCAGTCGTGCCGGATGACCCCCACCGCGAAGTCCCCAACCCGTCCTGGGCTGCGGCGGATGCGAAGTTGCGACAGGCGCAGGCGCATTTGGATCAGCTCCAGGCCGAGTATGGCTTGGAAGCACTCACCAGCCTGGAGCAGCAGCGTCCGACCATGCGCGGCTTCAAAATCGCCTATGGCCAACTCGGCCAGAAAATCTGGAACGCCATGGAACATGTGGAAATGCTGGAAAAACGGCGAACGGCTGCGCCTCGGCGAGTTCCCGTGCAAACCGTGTCCAACGATCAGGTGGTCAAACTCGCTCCAGAACGTAAGCACTTGACCAATCTCATCAAGATGGTGGCCTATCAGGCCGAAAGTGATCTCCTGCGAAAGGTCGCGTCCCACTATCGCAGAGCGGATGAAGAAGGACGCACCCTCATCCAGTCAGCTCTGATGAGTCCCGCCGATATTGAAGTCACAGAGAAGGAATTGCGCGTGACGCTGGCCCCCTTGAGTTCGCCTCACAGAACCCGGGTCATCGCCGCCTTATGCGAGGAATTAAATCAGACTGCCACCATGTTCCCAGGCTCCCACCTGTGCCTGCGCTATGCCGTCAAAGCTGACGCTTGACGCAAAAAGCGGACATTTTCGAAATCCCTATGTCAGGAGTTCTGCGGTAAAGCCCGCTTGTTCGAAATGTTTGTCGCCGGTCAGCGCGTCCGTGACGTTCCGCTCGCGCATGATGACGAAGGAGGCGCAATCGGTCAGCGTCCATTG
>CAYNXT010000199.1:0-3095 GCA_964401235.1 uncultured Planctomycetales bacterium | reverse complement strand
TTCTCGCTGAGGCTTATAATAGCCAGTCCGGGCTGTAGCATGAGCCCTTTTTGCGAGCCGGTCACGTCGACATCCACGCCCCACTCATCGGTGCGGCAATCCTCGGCCAGCAGCCCGCTAATGGCATCAATGACCAACACGGCGGAGTGTTTGCGAATGATCGCGGCGAGTGCCTGCACATCGTGCACGACACCGGTGGACGTCTCGCAGAGTGTGCCCAGCACGGCTTTCGCCTGTGGGTGCGCCTGCAACGTCGCAGCCACCTGCTGCGGATCGACCGCATCTCCATAGCTCACCGGAACGGTCCACGCGGTGATGCCGTACGCCTTGCACAGATCTTGCCAGCGCTCGGCGAACTTTCCCCCGAGGATCACGATGGCTTCATCGCCGGGCGAGAGCAGATTGACGACAGCGGCCTCCATCGCCCCGGTTCCCGAGCTGGTGAGGCACAGAATGGGACGGGACGTCTGCATCACGTTCTGCATGCCGGCGAGCGCTCGCTTAAAAATCGTGCGATATTGGCTGGTCCGATGATGGATGATGGGCCGGCCCAATGCCTCACGGACCTGTGGCGGCAGTGGCGTCGGTCCAGGCGTCAATAAAATGTCTGGCATTATGCTAATCACTTCTTCGGTTTGCCATAAATCACTTCATCAACGATGTGGTACTCTTTCGCCTCTTCCGCCGACATGAAGTAGTCGCGGTCGGTGTCGCGCTGAATTTTTTCAACGGATTGGCCGGTGTGTTTGACCAGCAGCTCGTTAATCATTTCGCGCAAGCGCAGGATTTCTCTGGCCTGAATCGAAATATCGGAGGCCGCGCCCTGCACGCCACCCCACGGCTGATGGATCATGATGCGGGCATCCGGCAGCGCAAACCGTTTGCCCTTGCCCCCTGCGCACAGGAGCAACGCCCCCATGCTGGCCGCCTGTCCCACGCAATAGGTCGCCACCGAAGGCTTCACGAACTGCATGGTGTCATAGATGGCGAGCCCCGCCGTCACCGAGCCGCCCGGGGTGTTGATGTAGACACTGATTTCCTTGTCCGGATCATCGTTTTGAAGGAAGAGCAGCTGCGCGATGATGAGATTCGATACCGTGTCGTCGATCGGGGTCCCAATAAAGACGATGCGATCTTTCAGCAGCCGAGAATAAATATCGTATGCCCGCTCGCCACGAGGCGATTGTTCAACGACCATGGGCACTAATAGCTGTCCTTCACTCTTCATGCGTGTCCCTCCATGAGTTGCGTCATTGTCTTTTCCTGTCGAATCGTCGACACCACCGAGGGCCAGAGCCCTTGCTCATCAAACACCTTGCGCACCTCGGCCGGATCTTTCTTCCAGCGGCGCGCGACGTCCCAGAGCCGCCGCATGATTTCATCCTGCGTGACCTGCACCGTTTCGGCCTCGGCGATCCGATCGAGGATGAACCCAAGCTTCACGTGTCGCTGCGCGCTCGTGCGCAACTGCTCGGTAAATTTCCCTACCTCGTCGTTCACCTGGGGCTCAACCATGCCGGAGAGCAGCAGCCGGACTTTAAAATCTTGCGTGAGCCGTTCGGTTTGGTGGACGACCAGGCTCGGCGGCACCTCGAAGGTGTGGCGCTTGAGCAGCTCATCGCACACGGTTGCTTCTTGCTGCTCCTGCACCGAGGCGCGCTTTTGCTCAAGGAGCTTGGCTTCCACATGGACCTTGAGCTTCTCAACGGTCTCAAAGCCCGCATCCTTCGCGAGTTCATCATCCAGCGGCGGCACCTGCCGTGTTTTCGTATCGCCTGCTCCGGTTGGCACCATCTGCGCCATGGACTCTTGGAGTTTCGTGAGTGCTGCGGAGAGCTCCTGGGCACTCACGGCCACCGGTTGCGCGTGCACCTGAATGCCCTTGTAGGACCCCAGCGCAAACTCGGGTTCGACCTCCACGCGCGCTTCCAACATGAGGCCATTGGGCTCGGTGAATTCGGCTTTGCTCACTTGGAACGGGCCAATGGTCCTCAGTCGGTGGGTCTTTGCAGCGTCTTCAAACGCCTGCTTCGTCACCCGATGCAAGGTTTCCTCATGGATCGAAGAGCCATACTGGCGCGCGACCAGCTCGACCGGGGCTTTGCCTTTGCGAAAACCTGGCAGCGTCGCTTCTTTCTGGAATTCGGCCAGCACCGCATGCCGCACCGGCTCGATGGCCTCGGGAGCGACGCGAATGCGCAGCGACTTTTGGCACGGCGCATGCTCCGTCACGGTGACGCGATCATCGGATGTTGTCGAAGGAGGACTTTTGCGAAACATCTACAACTTATCCCAACACCTCGGATGACACCACAGAACCACGGAACTCCACAGAGACGCAGAACATCTTCTCAAGAAAGGTTCTCTGTGTTTCTGTGGAATTTCGTGTCATCTGTGGTGTGAATGGCGTGTTGGTTGCTCTCGCTAGAGGCGAAACTTTTCTCCCAGGTAAATTTCCTTGGCGCGGGGGTCGGTAATCAAATCGTGCGCCGTGCCGGCAATCAACACGCGTCCCTCCGCCATGATGTAGGCTCGATCGGTAATTTCCAGCGTCTCACGTACGTTATGGTCGGTCAAGAGAATGCCCAAGCCGCGTCGCCGCAGCTCTCGGATCATTTCTTGCGCCTCAAAGACGGTAATAGGATCGATACCGGAAAACGGCTCGTCCAACAGCATGAACCGAGGGTTTGTCACTAACGCGCGTGTGATTTCCAAGCGCCGCTTCTCCCCCCCGGAAAGGGTGAACGCTTTCTGCCGTGCGAGATGGGTAATGCCCAGCTCATTCAACAGTCGATCCAGCCGCCTGCGGCGCTCTGTCCGTGTAAGATCCAACGTCTCAAGAATCGCCAGGATGTTCTGCTCAACCGTGAGCTTGCGGAAAATCGAGGGCTCCTGGGCGAGGTAGCCGATTCCTAATCGTGAGCGCCGGTACATCGGCAGCTCGGTGATGTCCTCATCATCCAACACGATACGCCCGCCATCTGGCCGGACATAGCCGACCATCATGGCGAAGGTCGTGGTCTTGCCGGCGCCATTGGGGCCGATGAGCCCGACAATCTCGCCGCGGCGGATGCGCAGCTCCACCCCGTCGACGA
>CAYNXT010000198.1:0-3096 GCA_964401235.1 uncultured Planctomycetales bacterium | reverse complement strand
GGGCCTCGTGCGCATCGCGCGGGCGAAGCGCTCCCTCACCTTCCCTGCGCAGTTCATGCTGGTGGCCGCAATGAACCCGTGCAACTGTGGCTATCTGACCGATCCAAATCGCCGGTGCCGGTGTAGTTCGACCCAGGTCCAGCGCTATTTGGCTAAGGTTTCGGGGCCGTTACTCGACCGGATTGATCTCCATATTGACGTCCCGGCCGTCCCATTTGACGTGATCACCAAAGCCCCTGAAGGAGAGTCTTCGGCACAGATTCGGGAGAGGGTACTTAAAGCTCAAGCGTGGCGTCGGAAGCGAGGCCAAAAACACACGAGTGCGCAACTACGCTCGAAGGAACTCAAGGAGCACTGTCAGATGAGTGCGGAGGCGCTCAACTTGCTGAAGTCGGCAATGCGGGAGTTGACACTGTCTGCACGCTCTTACACGAAGATTTTGAAAATCTCACGAACGATTGCCGATCTGGCCGAGTCAGACCAAATTCTTCCCGAACATATCGCCGAAGCTATCCAGTACCGGAGTCTCGACCGTCAACTCTGGCTTTGACGATCACCTTGACATAATCCCACCGCTTCCACATCCACCCCCAGCACTGCTCGCAACCGTTCCCAGTGTTTTCGGGTTGGCTTCAAATTCCTCTTCTCCCAGTTGATGACGGTTTCAGGCACGACACTGATGCGCTGTGCCAACTCTTTCACCATCAGGTGCCGATCCATACGGACCCTTGGAGATCGGCTCTGGGGCGAATATACGATACAATCTACGCATCGGCGCAGGTACGGAGCAAAAACTGATGTGACGAGGACGCTTTACACCCCTGCAGATGACCACATTATTGCTGCTAGTTATGAGTACGCGCTGACTGACGTCGCAGATGAGCGCAAGGCGCAAGAAGCTGCTGTTGATCCAGAAAAAGAACGCCGGAGGATAGAACGCTTGACGCAAGAGGAACAAGAGATTCGCGCTCTTCTTGGGACGCTCCGTTTTCCAAGGAGCCAGGAGTAGACGAACTGACGACCAGGAGCCATCCACACGAACTGTCCTGACTGCCACTCACCATTAGGGGAAATCGACTATCGGGGGATTAAGATCGATGAGTGCACTAAATGCAAGGGTAGGTGGTTTGATCGAGATGAGCTGAGGAAAGCCAAGGACAAGACCGACGATGACTTACGATGGCTGGATTTTGATGCCTTTGGAGACAAAGCCGACACGCTCAGCGTCGCATCAAAAGGCAAATCCTGTCCCAAATGTTTGACTGCGATGCCCTCGCTGAAGTTTAAGGATTCGGGCATTGTTATCGATAAGTGCGGCAAGTGTAAGGGCATCTGGCTGGATCATAGAGAGTTTGAACGCATTGTGAAGTATCTGGAGAACATCGTCTTAACCAAGAGCACCTCTGAATATGCGAAGGATGCCTTTAAACAATTCGTGGAGGTCGCAACTGGCCCCGAAGGGGTGATTTCTGAGGTCAGGGATTTCTTGGCGGTCCTGAAGCTGTTGGAGCTCAGGATTGCCGTTGAAAATCCCGGGCTTGTTAAGGCATCTCAAAAAATCTACCAACAATCGCCCTTCAAATAAGCCCTACACCATGCCTATCTACTCGGCTACTCTCCGGTAATCGCCCATTCTGCTTGTAACTCCTTCTCGCGCGCCAGCTCACGTTTCACGCCATCGAGGATATGCCCATCAATCCGCTTCCAGATATACGAGACGAACCTGACTGGCTTGAGATTTCCGTGCCGATCGCGGTAACACAAGTCATACGTTCGGATCTTGGCGTATAAGATCGGAATGGCCTCGGATAGCAGTTCCTCCCCGAACCGTGGTAGCAGATGGGGAAACACTCTTCGGTGAAGGCGGAAGCTCACGAAGCTGAGGTGGCGTAAGACGATCTCTTCGACGCTGCGCTTAGAACCTCGTTGGGCTGCAGCGATTAAGCGACGTTCTTCGGCAAGCGAGATCGGCAGGTAGCGCTGTCTGAGTCCTTGGTATCGTGTTCCACACAGAAGTGTTACTTTCTATCATGCATGGCGGAGACGCACGCGGCCGGGCTCGACGATGGCCAACTTACCGACCACATTGTGCACGACCTGCGGCTGTTTGAGGAATTCCTCCAGTAGCGAGAGGATCACCGAGGCGGTCGCGTTCGGTGGCACATGCAGGACGACGAGCCCATGATAGCGGTTAGGAGAGTACGCCCGGATATCCGAGAAATCAGCATCGCCGGTCAATATGCAGAGTGCGTTGTCTTGTGCATACTGGGCAATGTGAGTGTCTGAGGCGCTGCCGAGCCCAACATCCCGGCAATCGATACCTTCATGGCCATAACGACGCAGCAGGTCTTTTGTCGAGCGTGGCAGGTCTGCGTCAATCAGAAAGCGCATGACCTGTTAGGAGGAAGGCAGCGGGTGGGTTTCTTCTGAATCAATCAAGTCGGTGGCATACTCCAGAGCCGCGTGCACATCATCTGGCGTCACGCCATATTCCCGACACACGGCGTCGATGCTCATGCCGCCCGCCAGGCCGCCAAGGAGGCGGACCACCGGAACCCGAGTGCCTTTAATGATCGGTTTGCCGTGTTGGATCGCAGGATTAATCACAATACGCTCATGCATCGTGTGTTCCCTCACGCAAACTATACAGGGCTGGGGTATAAAAGTCAACGTGGCCGACAATCCTTCGCTGGCTATAGTGGCCGTCCCGTCGGAATTCGCCCGTCGTAGACCTCAGGTCCCAGGAACTCAACCAGCTTCCGCCGGTGGCATTTCAGCGTCGGCTTCACGTCCCGCAGCTCCCAGTTGATGACGGTGTCCTCGGTCGTGCCGATGAGAGCGGCCAGGTCTTTGATCATCAGTTCCCGGTCCATGCGAGTCTTGCGCAGGAGCTGGCCGAACGTCTTGGGTTCCCTTGGATACGCAGGATTACGCAACAGTAAGTCTATCTCAACGTCGATGGTATACAGACGGTTGTCGAGGGGAAAGTTTGCACTATCAACTGAAGAGATGTCCGTGTGGATACTTGTCTGACCCGCGCAATCGGTGTCGCTGCCCCAGCACGGCGGTGGCGCGCTACCTCGCGAAGATTTCCGG
>CAYNXT010000197.1:0-3098 GCA_964401235.1 uncultured Planctomycetales bacterium | reverse complement strand
TGAAGGGAGCCCCGCCATTCGGTTGACCGTATCTGCCGTTGGCGCGAGATGACGCTGAAGCTGCTGAAGAAACTAAACGGTTACGAACCGTACTCCGTGAGTGGGTAAATGGCGGTCAATTCCGATAAGCCAACACGCTGGAAAGCCGATGTCGCTTTATCGGTGGACTACTACAACACTTGGTTCATGCAGTTTGCCCCGAAGGCATATCGTGACACTCGGGCTCAGGCTACGAAGCACGTTGAGTCTGCGCTTCGACAGACAGCCAACCTCAGTAGCGTGACACCGGACGTGCTGCGTCGATATCCCACCGTGCTTCCGATACTGCGAATGGCAACCGCACCCCCCATTGCTCGAGACCGTTTGATGGGTTTGGCTGGAGTATCGCGCAGCCTCATCCATAGCATGGAGGTCGACCGACGGGTCCCACCCTTGATGAAGCCAGGGGTGCTTAACGCCGATCTTGATAAAGTAGGGCAAATTATCCTGTGCTTGCTTGACAAAGATATCCTTCCTTGGCTCGACGGTAGAAGGAAACCACGCAGAGCAGAACTCCATAGAGCGGCGACGATTGTTGCTGACCGATTGTGCGGAGCAGAAGCCGATCCCATCATCCGAAACGCTCAAGAGCAGAGACAGCTCGTTGCCATAAGACGTTGGTTGGAAAGCCGAGGCTACTCCTATCTCAAGTCGGGGCAGGGGCTCCGATTTGACCGGATGAAGCCCGGCACCGTCGCATTTCGTCTGAACATTCCTGTGAAACAAGCTGGTCGTGCTAGACCGGTGAACATTCCGGTTGATGCCGCCATTATGCCCAAGCGGTTAAGGCGCAGCGAGCTGCCATTGCTGGTCGAGGCAAAATCGGCCGGAGACTTTACGAATACGAACAAGAGACGTAAAGAAGAAGCGACGAAGATCGCCCAACTACGAGCCACTTACGGCAAGCGCATCCGCTATGTCCTATTTCTCTGTGGCTACTTCGATAGCGGCTATTTGGGCTATGAAGCTGCTGAAGGGATTGATTGGGTTTGGGAACATAGAGTAGATGATTTGGCTCTTTTTGGACTCTAGAACCTAAATGGCCGCGATCACTGCGTTAGAGGCAACGCGGCTGACGCTGCAAGAGGGGCTTGACTCCTCGAAGACGAGGGCCGAGCGGAACAAGCTAGGCCAGTTTGCCACCCCACCAGTTTTGGCAGTAGACATCCTGACACATGCCAAGAAGTTATTGCCAGCGTATCAACAAATTCGCTTCCTAGATCCCGCATTCGGGACCGGTTCGTTCTATTCAGCGCTGCTAAGAACATTTCCCGTTTCACGACTAGCGGGGGCGGCCGGTTATGAGATTGATCCTGATTACGGCCGCAAGGCTCTTCAGATCTGGGGTAACACTCCCTTGAAGCTCCATATCGCCGATTTTACACAAGCTCTCCCACCACGATCAGATGAAATGCGACCCAACCTCTTGGTTTGCAATCCACCCTATGTCCGACATCACCACTTAGGTGAGTCTCTAAAGCTCCGGTTGGGCCGACTGACTGAGCAGGTGGCAGGTGTGCGGTTAAGTGGACTGGCTGGATTGTACTGCTACTTCTTATGCATTTCGTATGGATGGATGGCAGAGGATGGCTTGGCCGGCTGGCTGATTCCAAGTGAGTTTATGGATGTGAATTATGGGCGACAGGTTAAGGCATTCCTATTAAACCGTGTGACCCTCTTGCAAATCCATCGTTTCGACCCAGCAGATGTTCAGTTTGATGATGCCCTGGTCTCCTCGGCGGTGGTCTGGTTTAGAAAAGCTTCTCCACCGGTGGGACATGAGATAGAGTTCACCTATGGGGGGACACTGATAAGTCCGAAGATTTCAAGGGTGATTCCTGCCGAAGTATTGCGAAATTCAGATAAATGGACCTGTTTTCCATCAAGAGGTGCGGAGACTGTAGTAGAGGATCAAAGCCAACAGAAGTTGTCAGACTTATTTGACATCAAACGAGGTGTCGCCACAGGTGGAAATGAATTCTTCATTCTTACTTCAGAACAGGTGTCTCGATATCAAATTCCAAGAACGTTCCTCTGGCCCATTCTTCCGAGTCCGCGGCATCTGCTGACTAATGAAATCGAAGCCGATGAAACCGGCAATCCACTTCTAGAGCCTAAGCTCTTTCTTCTTTCATGCCGCCTTCCCCTCCAACAGGTAAGAGCGAAGCATCTAGGGCTGTGGGCCTATCTACGGCTCGGACTGAAGGCAGAGATTCACAAGCGTTATCTGTGCGAACATCGATCCCCATGGTACTCGCAAGAAGTACGTGCACCCGCTCCTTTGTTATGTACCTACATGGGTCGTCAGCATAGCCGGAATGGAAAGCCGTTCCGATTCATCCTGAACCGTTCAAGGGCAACAATCGCCAACGTCTACCTCGCCATGTACCCGAAGCCGTACTTCACGAGCATATTGAGGGACAAACCGCATCTCCTCGAAGTGGTTTGGAAAGAGTTGAACGCCATTCCGTCGAAAACCTTGTTATCCAACGGCCGAGTATATGGTGGCGGATTGTATAAGCTGGAACCTAACGAGTTGGGTAATGTTTCAGCGAGTAATTTGGTGGCGGTTCTTCCAGCTTCAATTCAACAGCACCTCAGGGTTCGAACGTCCCAGCTGAAGTTTGACTGGTGACCGGACCAGGCTTAAGGCTGTTCAGAAAGGAGATAGAAGAGTAGGAAATGGTAATGTGGACACCGGAATTCTAGATGAACCCAACAGAGCGACTGCTGAACTACCAAGCGAGGGTGGAGGCGTGGGTGCCACATAGCTGCGACTCGCAGTATGACAAAGAGCAGAACACATTGGTCAAATTCGTGGTCCCCCTTCTTGAGCTACTCGGCTGGGACCCCTGGTGGATAGATGTAGGGTTTGAATGCGCGCTCTGGGACGAGCGAGAAGGACGGGGCAAGCGGGTCGATTGCGCGCTCTACCTTCTTGATGGTGAGCAGCTCGTCCCCGGGCGTCCGAAACCGAAAATCCTCGTGGAGGTCAAGCCGTTCCAGCGGGACGAGGTACGGGGATCCTTAACAGGGGATTGACAGGAAACGCAAGAAGA
>CAYNXT010000196.1:0-3121 GCA_964401235.1 uncultured Planctomycetales bacterium | reverse complement strand
TCTTACTGCTTTACCCCACGCGGCGGGTGTGTAGAGGTCGCTAACCTCTGCCGCGCCTTTTCCGGAACCCCGTGGAAGCGATTGCCCGACCGTTGTCGTCGTATCGAGGTGCCCGTATATGATGCCCAATTCATCGTAGTCGTGCTGATTCGGGTGTTCGTTTGAAGGATCTGTTGCAGAAAAGCCCCCGGGCCCGCCATCAGGATCATTCGTGTAGTCCATGCAGGAACCGAGATTTGCATTGTTGAAGACTTCATCTTGGTGAGCAAGGCCAAATCCATGCGCAATCTCTTGGCATACCACCATCTGTCTCCACGCCGGCGTGTTGTACGTTGCCATATCAAAATACGTGTCGTTCATCTTTGCCGTTGCCTGCGTGATGTGGTTGCCTGAAGCCCAAATTTGCGCTAAGCCGAGCCAGCCGTTGTTGCCATAGTAGGCATTACAGACTTCAATGCGACCAGCAGTAGGTCTGCAGTTTTTTGGTCTAAGAAGGTTACTTCCTGTAACGATAGCCGTGTCAAGAATGCTGGAGACGCTCCAGTCTGTTGATGCCGTACCAAGGTATGCGTCCCATGTGGCGGACATATTGTCGCCAAGCTTGAGCGTAAACGTGCTCGTGGCTCGCGCCCAATGATAACTGCCCCATGCATGGTCGGCTTGCGCGCTGCCAGCAAATGTCAAAGCGGATGCGGATACGAGTGCTGCTGCTACTAAAAAAGCCTTGGTGCGAGATGGTGAGTGCATACAGTTTGATTTTATCAAGTCCTGTCCGCGCTTGTCAAGTACTTGTCCACACACACCAAAAAGCCCCCGTTTCTGCGGGGGCTTTTTACTTTTACTTTCTAAATTGAAATCTTTTAGAGGGCGTTGAGGGCAGCTCTCGTCAGTGGGCCAACAAATCCAGTTGCCGGAATGCCGTGCGCCGCCTGCCATTGCTTTACGGCCGCGAGCGTCAAGGGGCCAAACCAGCCGGTCGGTGCTGCAATGTGCAAGTAGCCCGCCGCAATAAGAACTTTCTGAAGTTCAATCACGTCATTGCCTCTTGAGCCGTATCGAAGGTTCACTGTGAACTGGAAGGTCGTCTCACCCAAGACTTCGCCTGGTCCAGTGGAAGCGCCAAGAA
This sequence comes from uncultured Planctomycetales bacterium, assembly GCA_964401235.1. Lineage (GTDB taxonomy): Bacteria > Omnitrophota > Gorgyraeia > Aquiviventales > Aquiviventaceae > CAYNXT01. The sequence continues at coordinate 1,995 of CAYNXT010000196.1, read as the reverse complement.
CTTGGCCAGCGCCGTTAACTACCCCGATGAATGAAGGTGCTCCATTGCCGCTAGTTGTTGGTGTCGGGCTCGGTGCAGAAGCGGATGTCGTCCCGTTGAACTCATCGCTCACTGTTTCGGGAGACCCGTGGGAAACGGTGCGGAGGAAGTACGTCGTACCTGCCGCAAGACTCGAAACGATCACGCTGTGGCTAGTCACCAGTGTCGGATCTTCAGCCGTGGAGTTCGCATACCCATAGTTCGGGGCTTCGCCAAGGTCGGGGTGCGAAACGGTGTCATAAATGACGCGACTCGTTGCCGGGTGGTCCGTGGTCCATGTGACCGTCAAAGATGTCTCAGTCGGAGATGCAGAAGTTTGTTCGCTGATGACCGGGGGAGGACTGAACGTGTTAGTGATGGTGCAAGTTGCACTCTGTCCGACGCTGAGCGTAATTTGGTCGCCACTATTCTCAACATCTCCCGAGCACGACCAGCCACTCGGGGTGTAGCCTGTAGGTCCAGATTCTCCAAGAGTATAGGTGTCTGCTTTGAAACCGGAATCGCTGGCAACGGGCGTCGCCCCACTCAAGTTCGTGGGGCTGTCGCTTGCTCCGGTTGCGGTGAGCGTCCAATCCTCCGCATCTGCGTCGCCGCCGCTTACTTCCTTAATCAAGGTGAGGTAGGGCGGGATATCGTCGTTGGTGATGGTGCAGGTCACCGTCTCGCCCGGACCCACATACACTTCGGAACAGTTGTCATACGACGTGTCGTATCCGGAGACCTCGGGTTCAGTCACCGTGTAATCCCCGACCGGCACGATGAGCTCGTTGACGCCGTCCTCTTCAAATGGAATCGGGTCGCCCCCGTTCACCTGGAAACTGAAGTCGGCCGGGCCGAGCGTTCCCCCATTGTCGTCTGGCAGAACCTTTTCGACGATGAGTGTGCCCTTCGTGTAGGTGTTGGTGAAGGTGCAGGTGACTACTTCATCTTCGTCAAGCTCGATCGCTTCAGGGCTTTCGTCATCGCCAAGAGAGCTTTCGCAGGTGACGTCGGTGAACTCCCAGTCCTCCGGCGTATCCGTTTCAGACACAGAGTATGGCCCCGGCTCAAGACCAGAGAACGTTTCGCTGCCGGAGCCACCAAGCGTAGTGATGCTGAAGTCGCCTCCATCTTCTTCTGTAAGATCGCTCTCGAAATCGAAGGTCCCGTCCCCACCGACCGTTTCCTTCACGATCACAATGGAGCCGGGAGGAACGAACGTGTTTGTGATCGAGCACTCCGCGCTTTCTCCAACGTCGAGCGTTATAGTGCTGCCCACCTGCTCGCCATCTCCTGTGCAAGACCATCCGATCGGCGCGTACCCGCTCGGGCCACCTTCGCTAAGCGTATAGGTATCTGCCCAGAAGTCACCTTCGCTTTCCGCAAACCCAAAACCCGAGATTGACGTTTCGTCGCCATCGGCGAAAAGCTCCCAGTCCGTAGATTCTGCATCCCCTCCGACCACGTACTTGATGAGTGCGAGGTAGGGCGGGATATCGTCGTTGGTGATGGTGCAGGTGACTGTCCCGCCATTCGGAACCGCCAAGCTGTTGCAGTTTGCGCTACCGTTTAGGCTGTTGGCATAGGTGGTCGTGTAACCCGCAGCAGCGTCTTCAACAACGGAGTGACTGCCCGCGTTCACCGTATTGTTGTTTGAGCCATCCGCTTCGAAGGCCACAGAACCACCACCATCTATTTTGTAGGTGAAAGTGGTCGTCGCGGCTGTTCCGCCGTTATTGTTGACCAAGACCTTGTTGACGATAAGCGTTCCCGGCTGGTCGTCGTTGGTGATGGTGCAGGTGTAACTTGCGCCTGCTACTGCGCTTGCGATATTGCAGTCGACAGAGTCGGACTCGCTGTAGCCGGAAGGGCCGCCACTCTCGGCGACGCTGTAGGCCTTGCCCGCCTGGAGGGTGTAGCTCGTACCCGGCGACTCCGCACCGGCCGCGCTCCCCGTCCCGCTCCCGCGCACGCTCT
>CAYNXT010000195.1:0-3127 GCA_964401235.1 uncultured Planctomycetales bacterium | reverse complement strand
TGCGTGCGGCTTCGATGACACCGTCCTCCACCGCCGGAATGAACTCCTTAGGGATCTTGCCTCCAACCACCTTGTTCACGAACGTAATTCCGCTCTTTGAGGGGGCCGGCTCGATTTTGAGCACGACATGGCCGTATTGGCCTCGACCGCCGGTTTGCTTCGCATGTTTGTAATCCACCTTCTCGACCGTCTGGGTAATCGTTTCCTTATAGGCCACCTGCGGCTTGCCGGTCAACACATCCACGTTAAACTCGCGGCGCATCCGATCCACCAGAATCTCCAGATGCAGCTCACCCATCCCTTCCATGAGGGTTTGCCCGGTTTCCTGGTCGTAATGCACGCGGAACGTTGGATCCTCATCCTGCAGCAACCCGAGCGCGTTGCTGAGCTTATCCTGCTCGGCCTTGGTCTTGGCTTCGATGAACATAGACACGACCGGCTCAGGAAAAGAGATCCGCTCAAAGACGACGAGCCGCTCCTCGGTGCAGAGCGTGTCCCCGGTGGTAATATCCTTGAGCCCCACTGCCGCGGCGATATCACCGGCTTTGATTTCCTCGATCATCTCCTGCTTATTGGCATGCATGCGCAAGAGCTTGCTGACGCGCTCTTTCCGCCGCTTCGTCGCGTTGAACACGTTCTCGCCTGAGCGCAACACGCCGGAGTAGACCCGGATGAAGTAGAGCTTTCCGACAAACTGATCGCGCGCGATCTTAAACGCCAACGCGGCAAATGGCGCTTCCTCAGTCGGGGTGATCGAGATCTCCTCATCGCTGTACGGGCTGTGCGCCGGAGGCACTCGAATATCAAGGGGCGAGGGCAGATAATCGCAGATGGCATCGAGCACCGGCTGGACCCCAATGTTCCGGAAGGAGGCGCCGCATAAGACCGGCACAAAAATCGGCTCCTTCTTCTCGGCAATGAGCGCTTCAGCGGCGGTTGTAATCGTCGCCTTGCGGATGCCGGCGCGAAGCGCTTCTTCGGTGGGTTCCTGCTCGTGGATGTACTGTTCCATCAATTGATCATCATACTCGGCGACGGCTTCGAGCAGGTCGTGCCTGAACTGCGCAGCCTGCTCTTTCAGATCAGCTGGAATGTCTCCGATTTCAGGAGCCTCTGAGGGCTTCTTGGAATCAAATTTCAGGCTCTTCATCGTCACCAAGTCAATGATGCCGGTGAAGGTATCCTCCACCCCCCAGGGAATCTGCAGGGGTACCGCCCGTGCGCCGAGCCGCTCGCGGATTTCGGCGAGCACGGCGTAAAAGTCAGCTCCGGTGCGGTCCATCTTATTGATATAGGCCACTCGTGGCACGCCATACTTGTCCGCCTGGCGCCAGACCGTTTCCGATTGAGGTTCGACACCGCCCACAGCGCAGAAGACCACCACGGTGCCATCAAGAACCTTCAGGCTGCGCTCCACCTCGGCGGTAAAATCCACATGGCCGGGGGTATCGATCAGATTGAAGCGGTACTTGCGCCAGAAGCAGGTGGTGGCCGCCGCGGTAATCGTAATGCCCCGCTCGCGCTCTTGAGCCATCCAGTCCAGCGACGTCGTGCCTTCGTCGATCTCGCCGATCTTGTGGATGCGCCCCGTGTAAAAGAGGATGCGCTCCGACGTCGTGGTCTTGCCGGCGTCGATGTGCGCGACCACCCCGAAGTTGCGCGTATACGTCAACCGCTCAAGCTCTTCCTGTTTCATTTGGAGGGTTTCAGCTACCATCGATAATGCGCAAACGCCCGGTTGGCTTCCGCCATCTTATGCGTCTCTTCCCGCTTGCGCACGGCGGTGCCTTCCCCTTTATAGGCGCTGAGGAGCTCATCTGAAAGCCGTTTGGCCATGGGTGCGCCTCGACGCGATTGTGCGGCGTTGCGCAGCCATCGCAGAGCCAGGCCCAGGCTTCGGTCGTGCCGCACCTCAATCGGGATCTGATACGTCGCACCACCGACGCGGCGCGCCTTCAGCTCCACATGCGGGCGGACATTTTCAATCGCCTTATGGAACACCGTGAGCACATCGCTATTGCCTGAACTCTTCTTCAGCAGGTCGAATGCCGAGTAGACGATTCGTTCGGAGACGGACTTTTTGCCATCGTGCATGAGCATATGGATCATCTTTTGGACCAACCGGTTGTTGTAGCGCGGATCCGGCGGTGTTTCTTCTTTACTGGCTCGTCGTCGTCTGCTCATTTATGGTTTTGCGGCCGCCTTAGCCGGGGCCGCGCTACTCTTAGCTCCTGGACCTTGCGGTTGCTTGGCCCCGTACTTCGAACGGGACTTGCGACGCTGATTCACCCCCGAGGCGTCCAGCGTGCCACGGACAATATGGTAGCGCACACCCGGCAGATCTTTCACGCGCCCGCCACGCACGAGCACAATGGAGTGCTCCTGCAGATTGTGGCCCACACCGGGAATATACGCGGTCACTTCGATCGCGGTCGTTAAGCGCACCCTGGCGATCTTGCGCAGTGCGGAGTTGGGCTTCTTCGGCGTCATGGTTCTCACCTGCACGCACACGCCCCGTCGTTGGGGCGAGGCTTTCAGGGCCGGTGACTTGGTCTTCTTGACGAGCGACTGGCGCCCGTAACGAATTAGTTGACTGACAGTCGGCATAGCTCCCCAATGAAAAGTGTGTATTGTATCATACGTTAGGCCTCTTCGCTGGATTCTGAATCAACGGGCTCTTCCTCGGCGAGATTGCCATTCCCTTCGGTCTCTTCCGCAACCACCGGCAGCGGCTCAGGAGCTAACTTCAACATCTCACCGGTTCGGTTCGCTGGAAACCCGGTGCCTGCAGGAATCAAATGGCCCATGATCACATTTTCCTTGAGCCCAACGAGCGTATCGCGTTTGCCGCTGGCTGCAGCCTCGGTGAGCACACGCGTGGTTTCTTGGAAGCTCGCACCGGCGATGAAGCTCTCCGTCGAGAGGCTCGCTTTGGTAATCCCTAGCAGAATCGGCGTGCCTTGGGCCGGCTTGCCGCCCTTCTCTTTCACACGGGCGTTCTCCTGATTGAAGCGCCCCTTGTCCGCTTGCATGCCGATCAAAAAATCGGTATCACCCGGCTCATCAATGCGGACCTTGCGCAGCATCTGGCGCACGATCACCTCGATGTGCTTGTCGTTGATCTTGA
>CAYNXT010000194.1:0-3162 GCA_964401235.1 uncultured Planctomycetales bacterium | reverse complement strand
ATTTTCAGCACGGTGCAGGCGCTGGTGTTCAGCCTGCTCAGCACGGTGTACATCGCGTTGATGTTACCGCACGGAGCACACGGGGAACACCACTAGAGGCCGAGCGCCCGGCGCGCTCGGCGTAGCCGCCGCCATCGAGGCGGTGGCGAAGTGCCGCGCATAGTGGATGCGCGGCCATTCCGCCCCGGCCCTGATGGCCGGGGCTTCAGAGGGGGAGGAGGAGCTTATGCCACAAAGTTATCAGGCGATGCTGGGGTTAACCGTTCCACTGGCGCTGGGCTTAGCCGCCATGGCGTCGGCGTTTGGATTGGGTCGCGCGGTGAGCGCGGCGATGGATGCGATTGCGAGACAGCCAGAGGCCGGCCCGCAGATTCAGACCGCCATGATCATCGGCTGTGCGCTCATCGAAGCGCTCACCATTTACGTGCTGGTGATTGCGTTTGTGTTGCAGGGTAAGATCACCGGCTAACGGTTCACGCGGATGTTGCAATTGGATCTTCAGCAAATCATCTCGCAGACCATCAGCTTTCTCATTCTGCTGTGGCTGCTCAAGCGGTTTGCGTGGCGTCCGCTATTGGGCATCCTCGATCGGCGCCGTCATCACATCGAGGAGGAGTTGCAGAAAATCGCGCAACGGACCGCTGAGATGGAGCGATTGCAACAAGACTACAGCCGGCGGCTAGCCAAGATCGACGAAGAGGCACGAGCGAAAATTCAACAAGCCGTCCTGGAGGGCAAGCGCATCGGGATCGAAGTGCAGGAACAAGCGCGGGCCCAAGCCCAGGCTATTCTGACCAAATCGAAAGAGACCGTCGAGTTGGAGCTGGCTAAGGCGAAGGTGCAGTTGCGGGATCATGTCGCCGCGATGACCGTCGAGGCGGTAGAGCGTATCCTCAAGCAGAAGATCGATCCCAAAGCCGACCGCCATCTCGTGGACACCGTATTGGAAGAGCTCGAAGGAGAGGGTGCGCGCCGCTAGGGAGGCTGTTCTTGTCCTGGCAGGTGTGAAACTTTTCACGAATGGTCGTTGACCCTGTCTCCACACGTTACGCGCAAGCGCTCTTTGAGAGCGCGAAAACCGAAGGACAGCTCGAGCCGGTTCTTGAGCAGGTGCGCATGATCAGCCAACTCATGCGCGACCATCGCGACTTGCGCCAACTGCTGCTGAATCCTGACGTGGATCCTGATCAGAAGGTCGGGTTGCTCGAGCGCGTGCTCGGCGGCACCTGGTCTGCGCTCGTTACATCGTTCGTGCACCTGGTGGTGTCCTTCGGCCGCGATGCCGTGCTGATCGATATCGTCGATGCCTTGCAGGAGCTCGTCGATACGGAGCGTGGACAGCTTCGGGTGCGGGTGCGCTCGGCGCGTCCGTTGGCCGATGAAACCCTGCAACGGTTGCGCCAGCGCTTAGAGGATCGGGAGCGCAAGAAGGTGGAGCTCAAGACCGAGGTGCGCCCGGAGCTGCTGGGCGGGCTTCAAATCGTCTTAGGGCATCGCGTCATCGACGGGTCGGTCCGTCGTCAACTCGATGACCTTCGACAACAATTGCAAACGGTTCGCGTCTATTAGGGGAGAGCGAGGATGTCCCGGTTACGTCCTGAAGAAGTCTCGCTCGCGCTGCGGCAAGAGCTGGAGCGGTTTCGCTCCCAGATCAAACTAGATTCGGTCGGCCGTGTCATTCAAGTGGGTGACGGCATTGCGCGGCTCTACGGCCTGGACGACGCGATGGCCGGCGAGCTCCTGGAATTTCCCAAGCAGACGACTGGCATGGTCTTTAATCTCGAAGAGCATCATGTGGGCGCGGTGATTCTCGGTTCGGATCACCACATTAAAGACGGCGATGAGGTCAAGCGCACCGGGCGCATCGCCTCAGTGCCGGTGGGCAAAGCGCTCTTGGGGCGTGTGGTGGACGCGCTCGGGCGTCCCATCGATGGCAAAGGGCCGATTACAACCGATCGCTTCCGGCCGATTGAGGCGCGCCCGCCGAATATCGTGCAGCGGCAGCCAGTGAAAGAGCCGGTGCAAACCGGCATCAAAGCGATCGACGCCATGATTCCCATTGGACGCGGCCAGCGCGAGCTGATTTTGGGCGATCGTCAAATCGGCAAGACCGCGCTGCTAGTCGACACCATCCTGAATCAGAAAGGGAAGGATCTCTATTGCATTTACGTGGCGATCGGCCAGAAGCTCTCCAGCGTCGTGGCGGTTGTTGAAACGCTCGAGAAGCAGGGCGCGATGGACTACACCATCGTCGCCGTGGCCTCAGCCGCAGATCCTGCCCCGCTGCAATATCTCGCACCCTATGCCGGGTGCGCGATGGGTGAAGAGTTTATGCATGCCGGCAAACACGCCCTCTGCTGCTACGATGATCTTTCCAAGCACGCCGTCGCCTATCGACAGCTCTCGTTGCTCTTGCGGCGCCCGCCAGGCCGCGAGGCGTACCCCGGCGATGTGTTCTATCTGCATTCTCGCCTGCTTGAGCGTGCGGCCAAGATGCGCGCCGATCTAGGCGGTGGCAGCCTCTCCGCCCTGCCGGTCATCGAAACACAAGCCGGCGATGTGTCGGCGTATATTCCGACCAATGTTATCTCCATCACCGACGGACAGATCTATCTGGAAGGCGATCTGTTCTACGCCGGCACGCGCCCGGCGATTAACGTCGGCTTGTCAGTCTCGCGTGTGGGTGGCAATGCGCAGACCAAGGCGATGAAGAAGGTCGCCGGACGGCTGCGTCTTGATCTAGCGCAATATCGCGAACTCGTGGCGTTTACGCAGTTTGGCTCAGAGCTCGATAAAGCCACGCAAGCGCAACTGACGCGTGGTGAGCGATGGGTCGAAGTGCTCAAGCAGGGCCGGTACCAGCCGATGAGCCTAGCACACCAAGTGGCGATTCTCTATGTCGTCGGACAAGGCCAGCTGGATGACGTTCCACTCGCGCAGATCAAACCGTTTGAAGAGGCGTTTCACGCATTCCTCGAGGAGAAATACCCCGACGTCATCCACGAGATCGATCAGACCAAGGATCTCCCTGAGATGATCGCCAAACGTCTCGGTGAGGCTGTCAACGCGTGCAAGCAACAGTTTCTTTCCACCGCCCCAATAACGTGAATATGACGGGTAATTTTATCAACTTTCCACTTGTCACTTTCCACTAGTCTATGG
>CAYNXT010000193.1:0-3172 GCA_964401235.1 uncultured Planctomycetales bacterium | reverse complement strand
ATGGCCTGGCCGACGGGAATCGTGGGGCTTGGGGAGCTGATCTGCACCGTAGGAGACGATGTGCCTGCAAGTTCGAGAATCTCTGAGGCGGAGAGCGACCTATCATAAATTCGCACATCATCCATTCGCCCACGGAAGTGGCTCTGAGCATCGCGGGAAACACCCAGGTGCACTCCCTCGTCCCAATTAAATCCGGATGTGCTGAGACTGCCTTCGATGGCCAACTGTCCATTCAGATAGAGTTTTTGTCCTCCGTCACCGAGGACATACGCAATGTGGTGCCTAGCGTTGGGCGTGAGGGTGGATGTGTCGGCGCAGCGTCTCTCGCCGAACAATGGACTTTGCCAAACTCGGCCGCAGAGCTTGCCATTGGCCAAGTAGAGGTGCCGGTCATGATGGGGCACGCTCAGCGGATTGCCGCTGAAGCCCGCATGCACCTGGGCGATGCCGCAGGTGCTGCACTCCGGCTTGATCCACATCGCCATAGTATAGGCGATTTCAGATGGATTGATGGGAACGTCCACATAGTCATTGCTGCCATCTAGCACCAGCACCTTGCCCCGTTCTGAGCTCTCCTGTTGGATCGGCGCAGTCGCTCCGCCCTGGAACGTCCCAGGGGCTCCTCCTAACACATCAGGAATCGTGGAGCTACTTGCCGTTTCAAAGGTGTAATGAGCGTTCGTCGCTCTTGGTAGTTGCGGCTCAGTAGAAGTAAATCGTTCGAGCGGTTTCTTGTAGATCAGCACACGGTTCCAGTTCCAGTCCCCAAGATAGAGATTGCCCTCGGGATCAAAGAGCCCATGGATCATCACCGAGCCAATGTCTCCCAATGCCACTTGCGGATGAAGGTCTTGAGTAGGATTGGGGTAGACTAAGGCAAAGCGAGAGTTGCCGTAGGGGTTCGTGCTGAGCACCATGCGTCCCTGCCCATCAAATACTGGAAGGAATGGAAAGCAGCCATTTTCAAAATCTGTGGCGCTCTTCTCATAACAACTATTGGTGTTATCGGTGGGGAGGATATCGAAACGTCCATTGGTTCCGTAGACAGCGCTGGCGGCAATTCCAAACACCGTGGTGGAAGGACGGGCCGGGATCGTGTTGGCATCGAAACGCAACAGGCGGGTTCCAGTTCCATCGTAACTGCGAGGCTTGTCTTCGACCCACACGTTCCCAGCCGGATCTAGCCTCACCTTCACCGCCTCGCAAATGGTCTGGGCGGTGGGCGCATAGGACGCATCGATCGTTGAGCAGGGACTCTCATTCAGACTCGAGCGGCCCAATACGACATCAACATACGCTTCATTCCGGCTGGGATCTGCCTGGCGATCAACATTGACGATGCGCACTGCCCCCTGAGTAGTGGTGACCAACCATATCTGATCTCCTGATCCAACCGGATAAAAGTAGGCAAAATCATAGGGCAATCCCGGAAACACCACATCGAACGATTGTCCCCCTTTGGTCTTCAGCGTTTTGACCGAAATACTCTTGACCGCCGGTGATGTGCCGTTAAAGGGAGCCTGAAACGCCCACAAACAGGGCGCTACTTGACAGCGCGTGACTCCGGGAGCCACTGGAGCATTTGAAATGGTGCTAGTACTCGCGACCCACAGCCGTCCGTTGGCATCGACGTGAGCAGGTCCCATATGAACCCATGCAGAGTTAGAATCAGAGGACTCCCATGCTCCATTCGCGGCCTGACCGGTTTGCACCGAGGGATAGTCATTCCAATAGAGAATTCGGTCCAAGTCGGTCACAATGAGTTTTTGGCCAAAGAATGCCATACCTGTCACGCCGAGAAGACTGTCTAAGGGACGGGCTCTTCCCTGTTTCACCACGCCCTGATGCGAGGTGCGACCTACCGAAACCGTGCTACTGGACTGATTGATCACCGATGCCGGATAGCGTTGGACACTGCTTAAGTCCTGCGGAATCGGCACCGCATCCGCGAGAAAGACGTTTCCGGCTCCATCAATGTCCAGGCCGCGGGGGCCACCTCCGGCGTTGATCGTCTTGGTAATGCGCTGCAAGTCAAAATCATAAAAATAGGTCTTCTTGGGGCCATTACACTGAATCCATAACCCATGTCTGGCGGAGTCAACAACCAGGGCATTGGGAAAATCGATCGGGTCATTCGGCGCTTGCAAGAGGACGAGGCTGGCGGCGACGGTGGGCTGACCGGCGCCTACGGCCGCTTCAATCGCCTGCGCGTCATACTTCAACACTCGGGCAGGAAAGGTTCCCCCACCTTGTGGAGTCTGGTCCTCCTTGCCGCCCAATTCAGCCACATACACATTTCCTGCCGAATCCACACGGACGGCTGTCGGGTTCATCAAATATTTGAGCAATCCTGGCAGCGTCTGTCCAGGAGCGTATAGGGATGTCAAGTTGTCTTGTCCCAGCACGAAATCGGCGGTTTTGCTGATATCTCCCGTCGAAACGCCTTTCGGAAAGCGAAGCACTCGACTATTGAAATGGTCGACCACCCAGAGGTTTCCCTGGGGATCAAGATCAATTCCTCCAACAACGTGCTTTTGTGGCCAGCCAAGACACACTGATGCAGCGGTCGGGTCGCGCCACCCTCGACCCTGATTGCATTGATTGCTGATAAAATCGGGTTGACCCCATACCTCATCAGCAATCGGCCCCTGGCCGGTGGGATCCGCCATCGGATCATTGAATTTGAGAATCCGATGGTTATGGGGATCTGGAACGTAGAGGTTCCCCTGGGTGTCGACCGCCAGGTTAGACATCAGCACCGCCTCCCGTGGACTCAGAGCCCCAGAGTGTCCCTCAAGCCGACCGGAGAGGCACAGAGATCGATCATTGGCCGGTGCAAGCTTTGGGTAAGATTGGCCAGTCGCCTCGCCGTTACAGGCTGCGGAGACGAAGTCTGGCTGGCCGATCAGCACATCAGGAACAATGGTCTCCGGATTGCGCAATTGACAGGTTCGACCTGTTCCACAGTCGGAGTCCAAGGAGCAGGCTTGTGCTGTCACTTGGCACGTGCCAAGCGAACGAAACCCGAGAATGCGATTGTGATTAGTATCGATAACGTAGAGGCGATTGGGGGACGCGTTGCGGTCAATTACGAGACCGCCAGCGAGGTCTGTTTTATGCGGCAGGGGCCGCCCCATAACTAATTCATTAAAATTCCGCTGTCCAAGCACCG
>CAYNXT010000192.1:0-3204 GCA_964401235.1 uncultured Planctomycetales bacterium | reverse complement strand
AGCAGTCCATCGGCCGGGGCTTGCGCCTGCCCTACGGCAAGCGGACTGGCGTAGGCGCAGTGGACCGCCTGACCATCGTGTCTCACGACAAGTTCCAAGAGATCGTGGACTACGCCAACAGCGCCGAGTCCATCATCCGGGGCGGGCTCAAGATCGTGGGCATCCCCACCGAGCGAATGCGCGTGGTCGTGGCGGAGCCGGAGATCGTCAGCCGGATCACCGAGACTCGCGCGACGCATGGGGCGGCTCAGCAACAACCTCTTCTCTTCGAGTCGCCAAGGGAACAGGAGGCGGCAAGAGTATTGCTGGACATCTTCAAGCAGTATGAGCGGTTGCCGAGGTCGGAGGATCTGAAACTGCCGGAGATTCGCCAGGAGATCATCAAGAAGGCCCAAGCGGTCCTCACGCCAGCTCAGGGTGAATTGGAAGGGATAACCGACAAGGTAGACCTCGCCAAAGCGTTCGACAACACCTCTGACCTATATATCAGTCTGTCCATCAACATCCCCCGCATCACGATTCAACCCGTGGGCGACGTGACGCGGGGCTACCGAGAGTTCACGCTGGACCTTTCGAGGGTGAATTACCAGCCGGTGGACAACGAGATCCTCATCCAGGAGCTGCACCGCCGAGAACAGCACCGTTTGATGAGCGGGACCGGCATCGTCCCTGAGGAGAAACCGGAGGACTACCTGGTGCGCGGGCTCATTGATTTCAACGACATTTCCTACGACGATCAGGCCGAATTGCTCTACAAGCTGGCCAGCCAGGTCGTGGCCCATCTGCGCTCCTATCTGAAGGATGAAAATGAGGTCCTCAACGTGCTCCAGTACCACCAGCAGGGTTTGGTGAATCTGATCCACGCGCAGATGCAGGAGCATTACGAGGAGAAGGCCACGGCCTACGAGGCGCACGTGAGCAAAGGGTTCACCACACTCCGGCTGAACAACTACTCGGCCCCGGACAGGGAGACGGAGCGGGACTTCCGAGCGCCAGTGCCCAATAGGCAAGACATCCCAAAAATGCTCTTCAGCGGTTTCGGGAGGTGTCTCTATCGAGTACAGAAATTCGGATCAGACCCTGAACGCCGGTTCGCTGTGATTTTGGAGGATGACAAGGAAGTCCTCAAATGGTTCAAACCTGCACGCGGCGTGTTTCAAATTCAGTATCGATACGAGGGTGATGACTCCGGGTATGAGCCGGATTTTGTGGTCGAGGCGAAGTCCATGAAATTTCTTTGCGAGCCGAAGGATGCCGGTGAGATAAAGTCCGAAGAGGTACAGGCCAAGGCCAAAGCGGCGGACGAGTGGTGCAGGCACGCCACGGAGCACGAACGCAAGCACGGCGGCAAGCCGTGGACCTATCTACTGATTCCCCACGACGTGATTTCAGATAACAAGACTTTGAAGGGTCTCGCCGCATCTTGCACCCATCGGGGAGAGGAGCGGGCGGGTAAATGAAGGAGAAACCAGTGACCTTCAAAAAGAAGACGTGGGTTCAGTAGTACCAGGTACGCGGAGGACAGGGTTGACGTGAATCTGGCCTATAGAACCGTCCCGTCGCGCTATGTTCCGAGGATCCGCATCAATAGCTTTCGTACGTTTTGGCCCCGGTGATAATTTGATCCGGAGCCAATGCCCGGGTAGACATGGCGTACTACCCTTGTGGCTTTTCCCAGGGAGGAGAGATCGTTACCGATCTGAGCATACGATCCGCTGAGAAAATCGTGGACGACTGTTGCTCCGATCCGTTTGATGTATTCCACAAGAACCGAGCCGAGCCCCTGCTCAGACCACCATCGGACGAGGGGTAAGCGATAAGCAAAATTCCTGTCCATGGTCATGTTGTATTCGCGTATGGCTTCCTTTGAGGTCAAGAGACCGTACAGTGCTGAGATAATGACCACGGCCACCCGACCCGAATCAGACGCTTCCGACCAGATCGGCTCGTCAATCTTGCGGTATAAATTGCCATCATAGCGCGTGTGCGCCTGCAGCATGGGCAACTGAGCTACCGGTTCTCCGCCTCCCAGATCTGTTCCTATCGAGAAACGGAATCTCATCGCTAGCCGACGACGAGAATCCATCAGACAATCGGCACTTTTTGTGGAAAGATACGCTATCACCGACTCCTGCGGGGACCACCTAAGGCCAGGCATCCCGCCCCTGCGTTTCCGTCCCGAGCAAGGAATAACCACCACGATCTTTTTCCTCGGCACCTGTGTCTCCTTAGCTCAGACTGTACGACCCGCTTGAATTGATCGAACCACGATAGATCGATCGCCTTCGGTTTGGTATGGTTCCTATTCCAGAGACACGATTCCTGGACCCGCTTATCCGCCGCATGATAACCAAGCCAACGTTTCGAGGGCGCATGTGGAGAACAACAAGCCAGAAGTCCAATCAGGCCTTTTTCGATCCGGCGTCTGCCCGTCTGAGTGTTCTGTCGGAAACACACGAACGTGAAATTCCTTCTCAATTGTGCGCTCACCCTGTGCTCAACATCAGGGAAGGAATCGGTTTTATCCACCCAGCGTTTCCACCGCCTGTCCTTTGCTTTTCTCAAGAGAGCGCCTCCTACGAGGTTCCGGAAGACGCTCCCACCGGTATGACCCATGAGGGAATTGACATTCCCGTAGTGCTGCCGGATGCGTGACCTGAAATTTCCGTCCTGTTCATTGATACCTACCCTCACGATGCGCTTAACTTTTCGTTCGCTGATCCTGCATTTCTCCCCACGTTCAAAGAACATGTAAACGCCGTTTTCCGGTAAGTCTTTTAGCGGCGTCTTATGATTATGCTTCGGCAACTCGAGGAGCAAGGTGTATGTCTCTCTGAGCATGGCAAGCGTTGGGGGTTCCCGATAGGGCGCGGTCACGTTCTTCCTGCGTTGCCCACCCGCTCCGCCCACTCGCAGAAGCCACACTCGCCATCGGCCGGCGGGCACGAACGCTTGGAAAGCAGATCAACCGCTCCCCTAAAAACCTCCCGCGCCCGTTCCGGATTAGTGTCCATCTTCACCGGGCGCATGTGAAAGGTGATCCGGCCTCCATCGTTCTGCTCAAGCGGATGGTAAAAGACCAGGTAGGCGCAGCCGGCAGTCCGGTAGCCGTTTTCTTGTAGCAGCAGAGTGTAGATGTTGAGCTGGTTCTGGTAGTAGGACGGCGTCTCCTCCTTGACGGGGTAGCCCCGGGTTTTGTAGTCC
>CAYNXT010000191.1:0-3212 GCA_964401235.1 uncultured Planctomycetales bacterium | reverse complement strand
GAGTGCACATGTCGACAAAACCGCAGGTGAACATCAACGAGGACTACGAGAAGCTCTACGGCTTCCATGTGGCGGAGCGTTCTGTCTACAAGGCAGAGCCGGGCCTCGATGGAGAGAAGGTCAAGACGATCTCTGACATGAAGGGCGAGCCGGCGTGGATGCTCGAGAAGCGGCTGAAAGCCTACCAGTATTTCCTGAGCAAGCCCATGCCGAGTTGGGCCAACACTGAGCTGTTGAGCAGCATTAAATTCGACGATATCTATTACTACCTCAAATCGACCGAGAAGCAGGGCGAGTCCTGGGAGGATGTACCGCCAGAAATTAAGGAGACGTTTGATCGCCTTGGCATTCCCGAAGCCGAGCGAAAGTTTCTCGCGGGAGTCAGCGCGCAATATGAATCCGAAACTGTTTACCACTCCATGCGCGAGGACTTGCAAAAGCAAGGCGTGATCTTCCTCGATATGGACACCGCGCTCAAGGAGCAGCCGGAGATCGTGCAGCGTTATTTTGGGACGGTGATTCCGGCGGCTGATAACAAGTTCGCCGCGCTCAACACCGCGGTCTGGTCGGGCGGGTCGTTCATTTATGTCCCCAAAGGCGTGAAGGTCGAGATGCCGCTGCAGGCCTACTTCCGCATCAATGCGAAGAACATGGGCCAGTTTGAGCGCACGCTCATCATTGCGGATGAAGGGGCCGAAGTCACCTATTTTGAAGGTTGTACCGCCCCGTCGTATTCTTCCGATTCGCTGCACTCGGCGGTCGTCGAGCTCATTGCGATGCCGCACGCGAAGCTGCGGTATGTGACGATTCAAAACTGGTCGAAGAACGTCTATAACCTGGTGACCAAGCGCGCCATCGCCTATGAAGGGGCCACGGTCCAATGGCTCGACGGCAATCTTGGTTCAAAATTAACTATGAAATTTCCTGCAGTATACCTCATGGGCCGCGGCGCGCACGGCGAAGTGCTCTCCGTGGCATTTTCCGGCGACGGCCAGCACCAGGATGCCGGGGCGAAGATGATCCATGCGGCTCCGGACACCTCCTCGGTGATTACGTCCAAGTCCATTTCGAAGGGGACCGGGCGCACCAGCTATCGCGGGCTGGTCAAAGTCTATCCTGGCGCGACGAACTCGAAATCGACCGTGCGCTGCGACGCGCTCCTGCTCAATCCGGAGTCGCGCTCGGACAACTATCCGACGATGGAGATTGACGAGAAACGGGTGCAGATCGGCCATGAAGCCACGGTGTCGAAGATCGGCGATGAGCAGCTCTTTTATGCGATGAGCCGCGGGCTGACGGAGCAGGAAGCCATGAGCATGATTGTCAACGGGTTCATCGAACCGTTCGTCAAAGAACTTCCGCTTGAGTACGCGGTGGAGCTCAATCGCCTCGTCCAGCTTGAAATGGAAGGCGCCGTCGGGTAACTTGGGACAACGCAACGACCTTTGGGTTCAGGGTTGGGGGCTCTGGGCTGAGCCCTGTGCCCAGAACCCAGAGCCCGTTATGAGAAGCGATGAGTGGAGCGTATAGCGACGAGACCATCAAGCAGCTTGCGCGGCAGCTTCAGGAGCCGATTTGGATCACGGAGTTGCGGCGCAAGGCCTTGGCGCGCCATCAGGAGTTGCCGTGGCCGCACAAAAGCGATGACATCTGGCGGCGCACCGATGTCTCGCTGCTTGATCCTGCCAAAGGGTTCGCTCCCGCAGAGCCCGGCCTGTTGCAGCAGATCCGCCTGACCGAACCGCAAGCCGCTTCTTACACGCAGCCGCTTGGCGGTGAGCAGCTCCTGGTGCGCGCGAACGGCATCTGGCTGACCGAGCCCTCCCAAGACCGGGGCGGGGTGCTGGTTCAAGAAACCGCCCAGGCGGACCGTTCATGGGGTGAGAAGCTCCGGCAGGCCATCGAGGCCGACGGGTTTACGGACGCCGAGTGGAAGCTGGCCAGTTTGAATCTGGCATTTCATCACGACGATGTGGCGATCAAGGTGCCCGCGGGTTACGTGCTCGAACAGCCCATTCGTCTGGTGCATCTGTTTTCCGCCGTGCCCCATCAAGCGATCTTTCCGCTGACGGTGATCACTGTCGGAGCCGGTAGTTCGGTCACCCTCATCGATGAGTATGTCAGCCTCGGCGACCACTCCCATCTTATCAACGGTCGCATCGAACTCGTGCTTGAACCGGATGCCAAGGTCCATTACGTGCGGTTGCAGCGCTGGGCTGGGCAAGGCCGTGAGTTTCTGCTGCAGCGAGCGACGTTGGCCAAAGGCTCGACGCTGACGATGGCCAATCTCCACCTCGGCTCAGCCCTCTCAAAAGCTCATGTGGTGACCAAACTCATGGGCGGGCTCGCCTCCACAAAGCTGTATGGATTTGTGTTTGGCAAAGGGCAGCAGCACATCGATCAGCACACGCTCCAAGATCATCATGCCCCGCACACGTTCTCCGACCTGGAGTTCAAGGCTGCGCTGCAAGACCAAAGCCACATGATCTATACCGGCCTGATTCGGATTGCCAAGGAAGCCAAGCAAACCCAAGCCTTCCAGGCGAATCATAACTTGCTCTTAAGTCAGGAAGCCAAGGCCGAGACGATTCCCATGCTTGAGATTCTTGCCGATGATGTGCAGTGCAAACACGGCGCATCGATCGGGCCCATTGATGATGAGCAGGCGTTTTATCTCATGTCGCGCGGGGTGTCCCGCGAGATCGCACAGCGGCTCATCGTGATGGGATTTGTCGAATCCATCATCAAGCAAGTGCCGTTTGAGCCGCTGCAGGAGCGGCTCCGGCAAGAGATCGAAGGCAACCTCCATGCCTGAGACGTTTATCCCCATTGCGCGAGTGAGTGAGATTCCAGTCGGCGAGATAAAACCGGTGCAACTCCAGGGTAAGCACCTGTTGGTCTGCCATACTGAAACCGGATTCTATGTGATTGACGACACCTGCACGCATGATGATGGGCCGTTGGCCGATGGATGGCTCGAAGGCAACGCGATCGAGTGTCCGCGCCATGGCGCGCGGTTTGATGTGACCAACGGCAAAGTCTTGTGCCTGCCGGCCGCGGTGCCCATCATCTCCTATTCGGTTCGAGTCGAAGGGGACGACATCAAAGTGAAGGTCGGTTAATCCGGTTAAGCCCGTTGGGCCCGTTCGGAAACAACCGGCCTAACCGGCAAACCCGGCTAACGGAACAACAATGTTAGATGTGAAGCGCAT
>CAYNXT010000190.1:0-3229 GCA_964401235.1 uncultured Planctomycetales bacterium | reverse complement strand
TTGAGTTCCTGCTCGAACAGGGAGGTATTGAGCTGTTCGGCATCGAACGGTGGCGTAGCAAGACCGATAACATTGACCATCTCAAAGGGCGTTTCACCATGTACGAGTGCGACATGCGGGACGCCACATCAGTGCGCCAGGTGATTGCGACCGTCAAGCCGGACCGGGTATTTCACCTCGCTGCGCAATCGTTTGTAGCGATGTCCTGGAAGGCGCCGTCGGAGACGTTGGTGACCAACGCCGTCGGCCAGCTGCATCTGTTTGAGGCGATACGGGAATGCGGGCTGCCCGCCCGCATCCAGGTCGCCGGCAGCTCGGAGGAGTACGGCATGGTATACGAGTACGAGCTGCCCATTAAGGAAACGAACCCGCTGCGCCCGCTGAGCCCCTATGCGGTGTCGAAGGTGACCCAAGACCTCATGGGCTACCAGTACGCTCAAAGCTACAAGATGCATATTGTGCGGACACGGGCGTTTAATCACACCGGGCCACGCCGCGGCGAGGTGTTTGCCACGTCGAACTTCGCCAAGCAGATCGCGCTGATCGAAGCCGGCCTGCAGGAGCCGGTCATCCGGGTGGGCAATCTGGAGGCGCGGCGGGACTTCACGGATGTCCGCGACATCGTGCGCGCCTACTGGCTGGCGCTTGAGCGCGGGGAACCGGGGGACGTCTACAACATTTGCTCAGGCAAAGACTACGCGATCCGCGAGATGCTGGAGATGCTGTTGAAGATGAGCTCGAAGCGCATCGACGTGGCCGTCGATCCTGAGCGACTCCGGCCCAGTGATGTGCCGGTCTTGCGAGGCGATTGCAGTAAGTTTTCGAAGCTGACGGGTTGGAAGGCCGAGATTCCGTTTGAAAAAACGCTGGAGGATTTGCTCAACTACTGGCGCCAGCGTGTGCGCCACATGCCGGGAGAGACGGTTCCGCTGGCCGGCAGATGAAGCGGACGGTCCGAATCAGGCCAACCACATGGTTAGTCCTGAGCGGACTGCTGGCTTTTGCGTTCTTCTTCACATGGCAGGCAGGAGCACGAGGCTTCTTTCCGATTGATCAGTCGCTCGTATTTGACGGCGGGTACCGGATCTTCTCTGGCCAAATACCATATCGGGATTTTGTTGCACCCTACGGGCTGCTGGTCCTTTATTTCCAGGCCGTATTGATGCAGCTGTTCGGTGTGACATATGCCGCCTCCATCGCCGGTGCCGCTATCCTGAACACCCTCGCGGTCCTTCTGGTTGTCTGGATGACAAGACAACTAGTTCCGTCGCATCCAACATGGGCCATTGTGGCAGGGCTGCTGACGGCCATCTGGTTCTACCCACCATTTGGGACACTCTACCCTGAACAGACTGGCGCCTTCTTCGGCCTGGTCGCATGTTCCGCGCTTATCCGCGCTCAGTTCAGGCAGCGGTTCGCAGCGTTCCTGCTGACGTTCGGAGCAGGAGTAGTGGGGTGTTGCGCCATCCTCGCAAAACAAAATGTTGGAGTCCTTCTCCTTCCACTGTATCTGGTATTGATCGTGGTAGGCTCTGCACCAGACTGGAAACGTACTGCTTGGGGTTTTCTGGTATTTGGCCTGGGGATCCTTGTAAGTGTAGGAGTGCTCTGGGGCTGGTTGTGGTCATCCTCGAGTGTTCACAACTTCTTGTGG
This sequence comes from uncultured Planctomycetales bacterium, assembly GCA_964401235.1. Taxonomy (GTDB): domain Bacteria; phylum Omnitrophota; class Gorgyraeia; order Aquiviventales; family Aquiviventaceae; genus CAYNXT01. Next base: position 1,575 of record CAYNXT010000190.1, on the reverse strand, counting down.
TATGGATGGATCATCCCGGGCCAGCTGGGAGTGGAACGGTTTGCTCGGAAAGGAGTTCTGGGTGTGCTCAAAGCGCTGCTGATCGGTGTTGGACCACGGCCGATTAGGCCGGTACTGCTTGGTGTTGAGGCCATGGCGCTGGCCACGCTCTGGACCCTGGTTCAGGAACGTCGAAACGCTCAGGGATGTTCGCGAACCCAAGCGATGGCTGCGTGTCTCTGTGTGTATCTCATCCACTTTCAGCACCTTTTTACCTATACCGCGCTCAATCAATCGGTATACGCGATGTGGTTTCTCGGCCTGATGGTGGGGTTGGGCGGGGGTCTTTTGGAGACACGCTTCTGTGTGTTCAAGAAGTTTCGCAAAGTGATCAGATGCGGTGCAGGGGCGGTCGTGTGCGGATTGGTGATCATGGGACTTCACGTCTCATGGGCTCGCGTGGTTCATGATATCTTTACCGATTCGACCTTCTCATCTGCTATTCCGATTGAAGCCTTCGGAGGGGTGAAGTGGGCCAATCCGATGCGCATTGAAGGGCGAGAAGTACGTGCAGAAGACGTCACTCGACTTGTCGATTACTTACAGGCTCAATCAGGGAACTTCTTTGTCCTTCCGCACTTCACCGTGTTGTACGGGTTGACCAACCATCCCTCACCCCAGCCCTTGTTGTTTTTTGATAAAGGCATCAGCTATCCTAAGCGCTACGATCCCTTCCTAGACCGCTGGATCGTCAGAGAACTTCAACGTCACAAGGTGCAGAGAGTTGTGATTGAAGAAGTCGCGTTTGGTAACTCTGAGGGTGGCTGGAGGACATTACAGGATTTTCCTCTGCTGCGGACCTACGTCGAAACACACTTCCGTTCGTCCCGCTCCATCGGCATCTTTAACATACTCGAAGAGAGGCCCTCGTGAAGTTGTCCATCCTTATCTCCGCACGGAATGAGGCGGAGCACCTGCCAACAACAATCGCTGGGTTAGTTTCCATCCTCGTGGCTCATCACGTGCCGCACGAGATCATCGTGGTGGATGACCACAGCACAGATCGCACGGTCGCATGTGTCAAGGAGCTTCAGGCTCTCTATCCCACCGTGCGCCTCGTCCCTAATGACGCACCTCCTGGATTTTGAAGTGCCATCCAGGCTGGGCTTGGCGTCTACACAGGGGATGCGGTGGTCTTGGTGATGGCAGATGGCTCTGATGATCCAGATGACGTGGTGCAGTACTATCACAAGCTCCTTGAGGGTTATGAGTGCGTGTTTGGATCACGTTTCATTCGCGGAAGCCGTGTTGTGGGGTACCCACTCCATAAATGGGTTCTGAACCGTCTCGCCAACACCTTTATTCGTATCCTCTTTGGTCTGTCCTACAACGATGTCACCAATGCGTTTAAATGCTACCATCGTTCGGTCATTGAGGGAATCCGACCACTGCTCTCACCTCACTTTAACTTGACGGTCGAGTTGCCATTGAAAGCGGTCGTGCGTGGCTATTCGTATGCAGTGGCCCCAATCCGCTGGCACCAGCGCAAGCACGGACTCTCGAAACTCAGGATAAAAGAAATGGGGAGCCGCTATC
>CAYNXT010000189.1:0-3238 GCA_964401235.1 uncultured Planctomycetales bacterium | reverse complement strand
AAGTAATCGAGAATGACATATATGGAATAGTTGCAGACATAGTCGCCTGCGTTGTAAGAGATTCCCGCCTGCCGCCCGCCATTCCATCTTAAGTTCGTTGCCAGCCACTTGCGTCCCCCTGCGCGGATCGGCCTGGCCTGGTCGCCCTTCTCTTCGCGTCTCCGATTGACCGCCCTCCGCTCGATCTTTAACCGCTTGCTTCGGGAAGTTTGCCCCAGTCCCAAAATGACTTCGGGTTTGTGCTTCTTCAGCGCTTCGATGAACTGCCTCTTTTGAAACCGGACCGGAAAGACTACTTTTTTGACCCCGCTCCTGGCCGGAAGTCTTCTTAGAATCCTCTCCGTGATATTTTCTTTAAACTCTCTGTAAGGCCCGAAGCCGTAGATAAGGAGACGCATTGGAAACTATGAGGAGAGGCTTAGAAATCTAATGCAACCCTAAGCTGCCGACAGTCGAGCCACCCGCAACTTTTTCCGCCGCCGCTCCGCCTGCCAGAGATCGTACTGAACCTGATGATTCAGCCAGCTTTCTGCCGTAGTATTAAAGGCCATCGACAGGCGAACGGCCATCTCAGGACTGATCCCTGCCCGGCCATTCAGGATACTGGACAATGTTTTGCGGCTCACACCCAGGGCCTTGGCGGCCTCGGTTACACTTAGACCCAAAGGCTCCAGGCACAGCTTTTTGAGTACTTCGCCCGGATGGGGAGGATTGTGCATCAACATGCTTCACCTCAATGGTAATCTTCGTAATCGACGTTTTCAGCGTTTTTTCCAACAAAGGTAAACGTGACGCGCCAGTTGCCGCTTACCTTCACCGACCAAGTACCCTTCCGGTCACCTCGCAATTCATGTAGCCCTAAACCAGGTAGATTCATATCCTTCGGGATGGTGGAAGCATGCAACCGTCCTAGAATCAACCTCAAGCGTTCAGCATGTTGGGGCTGAATGCCGGCCTTGCTCCCACTGGTGAAAAATCGCTCCAAACCTTTGTGCTTGAAGCTCGTAATCACCGGCTAAGTGTAACCCATACGGTTACGGGTTACAAGAGGCCGACTAGTCAAGCCGAGCCAGCATAGTTAAGTAGTCGGCTGAAGTGCTTAGCAAGGCAAAAAACAGAATGGCCCTCTTTTTCTTCCCTAGGACCTAGGTGAGATCATGGAGCATTACCAACGTCAAAAGATTGTCAAGAAAGCAAAGCCAGACTCCCATTCCGCCATGTTAGGCCGTAGGGCTCCATTTGAAGTGTCTTCCGAGTTCCGACGAATATGCCGTGCCCAGGTCATTCTTGTTCGACTCGAGCCACTTAGAAAAGCGCGTTGGACCATTTGGAGCCTGATCCGAAGTCAACAAGCCCTGCATCAGCCCTTGGAGTTCATCCCGCGTCAAGACAACGTCACCTACCGCAAGCCCGATGAGTTGCCCCAGGGCTATGCCTATGGCGGGTGGGACGTGAACTAGCTTCACACCTGGCTTGATCCTCGATGCAATCAGCTTTACAAGCTCCTTAAAGGTAAATACTTCTGGTCCAATAGCATCGACAACTCTCGATACTGGATCTGCTGCGCACGCCACCGCAATACTTGCCAGATCTTCCACGTACACAGGTTGCACCTTGTACAAGCCAGACCCGAATATGGGAAATACCGGAAATTTACGAATCAGCCAGGCAATGTTGTTAACGAGTATATCTTCCTTGCCGAATACAAGTGTCGGCCTAACGATGCTGTACAGTACTCCGGAGTTGACCAGCGCACCTTCCTGAAGGCCCTTTCCTGCATAGTAGGGCAGGCCAGACCCTACGGAGGCTTGTGTCACACTTATGTGAACAATCTTCCTGATACCGGCCTTCTTTGCGCAAGCGAAGAGTGTGATCGTATTCTGGACGGCCTGACGAAACGTCATTCCGCCGTATTCGAAGCGGATCCAATAAGTGTTATAGAGCGTTGATGCGCCGCGCAGGCTGGCCGTCAATTCATCGGGCCTGTCGAAATTGAAGGGGAACGCCTCCACGGTATTCCCGAAGGGGTTAGGCTTGTTGGGATGAGTTGTGACTGTTTTTACCTGCTCCCCCAAGTCAAGCAGATGGCGTGCGATATATCTGCCGATGTAGCCGAAGGCCCCCGTTACCACACTGGCCATATCAACCAACTTTTCGCTGTCTAGAGTTGCCGCCGGGATCTGGCATGGATATCTAAACAATCGTCGCGAAGAGTTGGTTTGCAACTACGCTCCGGCCGAGATCGGCAAAACTGCCAACATATCCATGTCTGACTCCGTAGGTGACAGAAAGGCGAGAAAGGAGACGAAAGAGCAAGGGCGGCTCGCCCAGAGCGCTTGCAACAACGCCTGCTCGACGGCCGGCGGGAACTCCGCGGGCACAAAATAGGCCGCCGGATACAAATAATCCTCACCCTCGTTGTCTATGACGCGAATGTACTTTGACCTGGCAGCGCCCTCGTCTGGCAACACTTCGTAGAGCCGGCGTGGTGTCAACAAGTCCGCATCATCGGTGCGAATGCAGATCACGAATTGCCGCTTGCGCTTTGCTTGCGTTGGCATAGTCATCAGTCCAAGAAACGTTTAATGTCGGGATAATCAGCTTTTTTCAGCTAGATCAGGCGGAGTTTGGTGACGCGGGGGTCGATAACGACCTCGTCGGCCTCAAAGTCCAACTTCATCCGCCACTTCTGCAAGGTTAACGCGCCGATAATAACAGCTTCGGAAAGGTCGGGGATCAACATAAACTCGTCGGAAAATCTATAGCCATGGAGATAAAAGTTGAGACTTACCCGCTCGCGTGCAGTCACTGCCTCCCCGTCTTTAGCGGTGCTAAAGTCCATCGGTTGAGGCAGGGGTAAAACCATCTCTAAGGCCGCAGCCAGCTCGGATCGGAAACAGGAATAAGTCGCTCCGCTGTCAAAGAGGGCCATCGCCTCTTGGCTCCCTTTCGTCCCCTCCATCTGTATGGCTTCTTGTATGACAGCCATCTCACTACCCCGCTTCTCACTCTTTCCCTGCGGCCTTGAATTCCACCGCCGGCGCGTCGGAGGATTCCGGCGCGACCTCGTGGTAGATCTTGGCGCCGGTGCGCTTGAACTCCTCGGCTTTTTCCTTCATGCCGGCTTCCAGCGCAGCTTGCTCGTCCAAGCCTTTTTGCGCCGCATAGTCGCGCACGTCCTGCGTGATCTTCATGGAGCAAAAGTGCGGGCCGCACATGGAGCAGAAGTGCGCCAGCT
>CAYNXT010000188.1:0-3253 GCA_964401235.1 uncultured Planctomycetales bacterium | reverse complement strand
TCCCCCACATAGCCGGCCTCCGTCAGCGGGGTGGCGTCGCACAGGGCGAAGGGCACATCCAGGAGCTGCGCCAGCGTCCGGGCCATCAGCGTCTTGCCGCAGCCGGTGGGGCCGATCAGCAGGATGTTGGACTTCTCCAGCTCCACATCGTCGTCGGACGGGCCGGCCCAAACCCGCTTGTAGTGGTTGTAGACCGCCACCGCCAGCTGCCGCCTGGCCCGCTCCTGCCCGATCACGTACTGGTCCATCTGCCGCTTGATCTCCACCGGCTTGGGCAGGTCCTTGAGGCTGGTCGGGCGCCGCGGGCCGCGGCTTACGTCCTCCTCCTTCGTCAGGATCTGCCCGCAGAGCTTGACGCAGAGGTCGCAGATGTAGACGCCGCTGGGCCCGCTGAAGAGCTTCTGGATCCGCTCCCGGCCCCGCCCGCAGAAGGAACAACGCTCTCTCAACGTCGCCATCGCTGACTCACCGCCCTCCGAACAGGGAACCGAACAACGCCTGAAGGTGCTCCCGCGGTTCCTTGAGCTTCGACATCGCCTCCCGCCGCCCCTCCGCGCCTGAATCCAACCGGGCCAGCTCGTCCCCGTCGACCCAGCGCCCGTTGCACTTCGGGCATTTGTCCAGCACTACCTTCCCGCGCAACCTCATCTTCTTGAGCACGACCGCGGTGCACTTGGGGCACTCCGCCCCCTTCTCGTCCAGCTCCCGGCGGATCCCCGCCTGCTGCGGCAGCGCCGTAGAGGCCTGCGACAGGTCGTCCATCACCTCTTCCTGGATCGCGGAATCCAGCTCGCCCGCGTCGAACCAAACCCCGCCGCACATGAAACAGCGTTCCAGGTCGATCCGATCCGCTCCCCCCTCCACCAGCAGACCGCTGACGCTCACCGGGCTCAGCTTCCCGAGCTTGCACTTGACGCAGTTCATCCTGGGTCCCCCTTTAAACGTTTGGCCCGACGGGTACTCCGCAGAGTGGCATAGAGCATTTTGCGGCGGACGACCCATTGTATCCGCCGCCGCCGCCGTTGACAAGCGCGATTTCAGCCGATTTCAGCCGATCCCCGCGCGACGGAAAAGCGGCTGCCCCTATTGGACGCGTTCCGCAACCCCACCGAGGAGTTCCGCACCGAGATTTTAACGCTTGGAACCCTGCTGGAAGGGGCTTATGCCGAGCTAGCGGCTTGAATTTACATCCAAAAACGCTCGTAGGCGAGGCTGCGGGTCTCGTCAAGAAACATCTCGCCTAGAGGATTCGGCAATCCTTCAATGTCGCGCAAAACATATCCGTTTCTAATCGTGAGGAACCGCGCCAAGAATGGATGGGGTATGCTTTCAAAAATGATGACCGCCTGAAAACTGCCGGAATCGATCGGCACCATCTCAACAACCATGAATTTTTTGGAAAAAATGGCGTCATCCTGGCGGTCGAACGTCTTTCGAATCCGCGCAGGAATTCCAGTATCGCAGATGTCTTGTATCTCTTGATTGCGGTCGACATACCGCAAGTCAGCTTCTGAGGGAGCCCACTCTGACTTTTGAACGACCGGGACAAGAGTGTCTGGGCCGAGATTCCGATAATCAAAAACCTTCTTGATGCGCTTCGTGGGGCCGGCGTTGCAATCCCCCTCCTGATGGACAAACAGATCCACGACGACTTTCCCATCGCGCTGCCATATGTAATTGATGATGGCCCAGAAATCCAGATGCACTGAGTTCCGATGAACAAGCTGTGTGCCGTCATTGATTAAAAAAGCGAGTAAATAATCATCCAAGTTGCCGCCCTCGTTCCCCACGATAACCACCGCAGCATCTCGGAGTCCATCCCGATTAAAATCGCCAAAAACATAGTGACCTTCTAGGCTGAGAGACACGCTGCAGCGCCCATACCATGCCGTTCGGGACCCATCGATTAAGTTCAGCTTGGGGACATCACTACTGCCCGTGAAGTAAGTCCGATTACCCAAGAACTTTTTCTCCGAAACCCTCGCCTGGGATTCCGGCGGGAGGATGGAAAAACCGATCAAGAAAACCACGATGGCAGCCGCGAATCTCGTCAGCATATGTAGACGGGCCTATCCTCAATCGTGACCCATCGCCCGCCTTCGGTACAGCGGTATTCCCCTTTCTTCGCTGTCTTTCCTTTGCCTGCCGGGGATTTTTGTGTGAACTCGATCTCGTACAATAAAACCTTCTCCACATACTGCTGAATTTCTCTTGCCTTTTCTTTTGCCCTATCTTTTTTGGGACTGGCCGACTCGAGGAATTTCTGCACATCGCTCCATAAGCGAGGATCCCTTCCGGCTTTCTGGGCAAGACGCTGAGCATCGGCAATGTGGCGCTCGCCAGCGTTGTAAGCCCCCACCACGAATTTCTTTCGCTCTGAGGCGCTGTTGACAGGGACCGTCTTCGATGGCCCCCATATCGTCGTCTTCTTGCTGAACGCCTTATCGAGATCGCGCAGGTATCTTGCCGCTGCCGAAGAGGACTTGTTGATGTCAAACCGCTCATCGTTCTTCTTCGAAACGTTCAGCCCGTAACGTCTGGCGGTTTTGGGCTCGAGGTGGAAATGGCCGGCTGCGGCCGAAGAACCGGGCTTCCGCATCATCGTGCCGAAGCTGCTTTCCCGACCATAGACAGCTTCAAGGGTATGAACCGTCAAGCGACTATCGGAGCCGAAATGCCGAGAGGCGCTTTCCAGCGCCTTGCGCACGCGAGGCGTTTCCCGCCCAAGCCATACATCCACATCGGATGACTGCCTGTTCGCCATTTTCTGTCTCCTATGTCATGGCTGGTTAGAGAATGTCTCGCCAAGTGGTAACGTGAATTTCCGAGTCAGTGTCTCGGATTTTCTCTCATGACCCCAACCGACGGCTAGCCAAAACCGCCTTGATAACCTAATGCCCCACTTTAATAAGGTGGAGATGGTTGGCTCTCAGCCACTCCTCCACCCTCTTGCGCAAATCCCGCGCCAGTGCTTCCATCTCCTCGGCCTCCTGTTCCGAAACCAATCCCGCCCGTTCGTAGTCGCTGATATTCCGCTTCTTCCGGAACTGATCCATTCGCTGGACGAGACCCTTGTCCGCCCCGATGGTAAGGGTGAGACTTTGGATGACCCGATAGTGATGAGCTTCCCGGGCGGACCGGTAGCCGCTGGCCGCCAAAGCAGCGGTGGCCAACTGCAAGGCGGCGTTGTAGGCGATGTTCAGGTGCCAATCCGGGCTCAAGCCCTTTGCCTGGCAATCCGCAAGATCCCGGT
>CAYNXT010000187.1:0-3283 GCA_964401235.1 uncultured Planctomycetales bacterium | reverse complement strand
TGCCTTATCCACGCCGCCAGCGTTCGCTCTGAGCCAGGATCAAACTCTCCGTCAACTGTAGAACTGTTGAGGTGAATCGATCCGGTGAAACCCCAGAAATGTCTGGGGGTCGACAGCATCATCATATTGTCAAAGAACGGGAAATCAGAGAAAACGAAAGAGCGCCTGTTTTCACCGGCGCTCTGCGCACAGTCAAAAGAGGTTAGCTATCGTTCGTACTTGTCAATACCCTGAAGCGCTAATCAATCCTGCAAACGGGGACAGCCTACCATGCACCAGAATGCTTGTCAAGAAGAGACTGGGGAGCGCTCGGTACGGCGGTTTCGCCGGCTCACCAGCCACTCCCGCAGAATAGGAATGAAGGACACCAGGATGACGATGCCGATGACCCAGTGGAGATGACGTTCGATATCCGGAATCGTGCGTCCCAACCAATAGCCGGCCAGCGTCATGCTCAAGACCCAGCCCAGGCCCCCGAGCACGTTATAGATGAGGAACGTCCGATAGCGCATCTTCCCGACCCCGGCCACCGTGGGAGCAAACGTGCGCACGATTGGCACGAACCGCGCGAGCACGATCGTTTTGGCTCCGTGCTTCTGATAAAAACGCTGCGTGCGGAGGAGGTGATCTTTGTGGAAGAACCGGGAGCTCTCTCGGCGAAAGAGCCTCGGCCCCACCTGGTAGCCGATGGCATACCCCACGCTATCGCCGGCAATCGCGGCCAGCCAGAGCAGCGCGATGAGCGGTCCGATCTGCAGCGGCCCATCGCCGACTGCCAACAGGCCGGCGGTCACGAGCAAGGAGTCGCCTGGCAAGAAAAACCCAAACAGGAGGCCGGTCTCGGCAAAGATGATCGCCACCAGCACGGTGTAGCCGCCCAGGCGAATCAGCTCGTCAAAGCGATACAGCGTCGTAAACAATTCGGTGAGCGTTTCCCACATCTTAGTCGAGAACCTGAATCAGCTTATGGCGTCCCTGATGGCCTTTGACCAATCGCAGGCGGCTCGGCGCAACCTGCAGGACCGAGCCAAGCAGCGCGAGCAGCGCGTCATTCGCCTGGCCTCCCAACGGCTTGGCTCGAAGCCACGCTTCAAACCGATTCGGCCCGAGACCGAGGAGGATGTCCTTTTTCGCATGCGGATGCACCTTGACCATGATCCAACGGGCGTTCATGCGAGGAGAACGTCGTGAGCTCACGACGCGGAGGAACGATGCCGATTCAAGCAGACTTCAATGCGGCTTTTCAATTCTGCAGGCTCAAACGGCTTGACGATGTAGTCTTCTGCGCCCAGATCCAACCCGGCCTTGACATGATCGGGTAAGCCGAGCGCCGTGAGAAAGATCACAGGAATATGCTGCGTCTTAGGATCCGCTTTCAACTTGGTGCAGACATCGCGGCCCTTCATCTTGGGCATCATGATGTCCAGCAGAATCAGATCTGGAACCTGCTCGGAGGCAAGACGAAGTCCTTCTTCCCCGCTCTCAGCCGTGAAGGTTTCGTATCCCCAGCTCTCCAGCCGACGGGACACCACGAGCAGAATATCCTTCGTATCATCGACAATTAAAATGCGCGGACGAGCGGGTGTAGGCATGGCGATTATCGGACTGCCGACATTGTAGCATGACCCGCCCAGGCGTGCTCAAAGAAGCGCGTGCGCGCCGTCTCAAGCAATCGATCCGGCGAGGAGCCGTCCACCGGATAGAGGGCTGAACTGAGACGCACAGGTAAGGAGGCGCGCTCCAGCACCTGGGCTAAGCGCTCCGCCATGGCGCGCAGTCCTGCACGATCCGCCACGGCAATGATCAGCAAGGCGTGATCATCCAGCCACACAAACTGATCGCCGCGGTGCGTCGAGCGCCTCAACACCAGCTCGGCTTGCCGCATGCGACCTGACTCATCGCGCGGGACCAACGGATCTGGGGCCACATACACTAACCCATACTGGCCGTCTTCGTACTCGGCTTCCTCCTCGGCAACTCGGCAGGCCGCGACAAACATGACGCTCGGTGTCGCCAGTGGCACCGTGAACGTGACGATCGTCCCGCCGCTCTCAGGAGCGTCGGCTCGAATGGCGCCATGATGCCGCTCGATGATTTGCCGGCAATAGGCTAATCCCAGGCCGCTGCCCTGTGAGCCGGGCGCATCCGGGGTCGTCACGTGCGCAAACGGTTCAAACAGATGCGCTAGCTGCTCCTGGGAGAGCCCTGACCCATGATCGTGCACGGAAACCTCGACCATCCCCTCCAGGACGCGGACGCGCAATTCCACTTCGCTCTCTGCTGGGGCATGGCGCAGCGCATTCGAGAGGAGCTGATCGAGCACGTTGCGAATCGCTTGCGCATCTATGAACACTTTCGGCAGCGTCTCACACGCCAGGGTGATGGGTTGAGTCGCCACCTCTTTCCACTCCGCTTGGATATGGCGCAAGAGCGCGGCCAAATCATCCGGCTGGCATTTGAGTGCGCGGCGGCCCGACTTAACGAGCGACAAGCTCAGCGCTTTCTCGATGAGATCCGCCACTCGGGTGGCGTGGCTGTGCACGGTGCGTGTGAGCTCTTGCTGGGCTTGCGGCAACGTCCCGCCGACACCATCGCGCAATAGCTCCAGCGCTCCCAGCATCGCGGTCATGGGGGTGCGCAACTGATGGCTGATGGTGGAGAGAAAATCATCCTTCAACTTCCCCATCTCTTCGAGCTCCGCATTCGCCCGCTGCAGATCCACAATGTGCTCGCGCAACCGCCGCTTTTGCTCCTCGACCTGCTCGCTCAGATGATTAAAACCCAGTGCGATCACTCCGATTTCATCGCGATGAATCACTGGTAACTTCACCAGATGGCCGGTGCGCTGCATGGTCTCAATGCGCTCAGCCATGCGGTGCAGCGGAGTGGTGACCAGACGCCGGATGACCAGCACCCACACGACAAAGAGCGCTAAGCCGGTGACGATGCACACGAGCTGCCATTGGCTGCTGCGGATCAGCGAAGCCAAGGAGTCCTGCTCAAATGCCGCAGCGAGTTCTTGAATCGCCAGACGAAGCTCTTGGCCGGTATAGTTGAGTTGACGTGCCTGGTGGGCTTGCTGAAACAGGTGGAGGTGACGGCTCATGGCCTCTTGAGCGTTCGCCAATGGCTGGCGGAAGGTCGAGCCCTCCTGAGCCGGCAGGACGAAGGTCGCCTCGCCAACTTGGAAGCGACCGCCGGTTGCGAAGATTCGGAAATTCGCCTCCAGCGGCTCGAGGAGTTCTAGTGCTCGCTGAGGGTCCTCCAACTGCAACGCATCATC
>CAYNXT010000186.1:2043-3295 GCA_964401235.1 uncultured Planctomycetales bacterium | reverse complement strand
CATGCCCACAAAAATCGCGACGTTCAGGTAGGGGTATACGTCAAGACCATACACTGGTAGAAAGCTAAAGCTTCCTCCAATAAATCCAACCAGCGGACCGAAAAAGATGTACTGTAGCTGGAGTTTGCGCGTACCCTCTGCCCACCTCATCGCGATAAAAAGCCTGATATGTGCGTATGCAACGAGCGCGAAGAAGAAAGCAACGAATAGATTATATAGTGGCGTGGGCGAGAGATAATAAAACTCACTAAAGACGTGCCGGACATCGCGAATAAAAACATCAGTGAAGAGGTTAGCGATAAGGTAGAACGTCCCTAGTGCATAGAGGGAGTAAGTTACCCAGCGTCGGTTCAACTGAAGGAACATGTGTACGAAGTGAACAAAAAGGATTGGAATAAAAATTACCCCCGTATACGCGGCTTTCCACCACAAAAGCGCACTTTCTGGGCTTCTAGCCGTTGCGATCTGATAAACTCCGAGGCCCCAGATCGCGATCGAAAAACAGAACACGCCCCACGTAATGTGTAGCCATTTTCTTCTCTGAAGAAACATCCAGAGCGTTGTAGCAACACTCGACATGAGTATTAGCAAACCTGTGATTGCAAAAGCGTTGATCAAAGATAAGTCCATTGTAGCACTTCCATAGAAAAACCCGCTTGAGATAACTCCAGCGGGCGGTACTTACGAAACAACAATCGAGCTGACGTAGGCAAGCATCTCCTGACGCTGCATAGCCTCCGGCTGCGAGAGGCGTACCTTGCGAACTACCATCCGGGCGACTGGCATGAGCGGCAGTGACAGCCACCACCGTTCAGACTCGACTGTGCGGGATGTCATTTCGTATCCCCACCAGTCATCGGTCGTCGGGTCATGCCAAGTGACCAGCGGCAGAAAGTAGAAATCTAGCGTAGGATCTCGCCATGCCCACAAACGGCGCAGTGCCAGCGGAATAGTCGTCTGTTGGTAGGCAATTGTCTCAAGCAGGGAGGTACGAAACCACTTGAGGAACAAAGGCCACTCACCCGGCTGATTGGGGATCGGGGCGTGCATGTCGACGAGCACAAACCGCCCATCGTCTTTGAGGACAGTCAGTACACTCTCGAACACACGCAACGGCTCACCGATGCCGCCGATTCCGAATACTTGAACTACCGTATCGAACGTGCCGGGCGCAAATCTCGTCAAGCCGTCGTCTGTGCTTCCAGCATCAACTAGACTTGTGGCATCACCGCGCACAAACTGAGCTGTGATA
>CAYNXT010000186.1:944-2033 GCA_964401235.1 uncultured Planctomycetales bacterium | reverse complement strand
GGCCACCACACGTGTGAGCTCGGCCGAGCATAGCCTGATTCCGATCCAACCCGATAATCGTTGCCGAGACAGAGTGAGCACAGAGGATGTTAGCCATCTCAATCACCGTAAGTCCCGTGCCGGTACACAGATCAAGAATGGCCAAGGGCTGGGCGCGAGCTAAACCAAGCGTGGCGGCCTGCCAACCGACATAGCGCCGCCACACCGTGTCCTTTCCTCGTGTCGTCAGGTGGTGTTTGCGATCGTATGTCACAGCTTCCCGGTTGTACACCTCGTCGACCTCATGTGGATCGAGTACTCCACTGGCGCTCCTACGCGGCCGCAGCACAAGCTTGATGCCCAGTTGGATGAACCATTGAACAACTATGTGCCATACATACCGGATAGACGAACAGCGAAAGGAGACGGGCTGCGACAGATAGGCAGGAAAGTATCGCTTGAAACTGAACTCGAGCATCGCGGGCAGAACACCCCTTTGCATGTCGAGATACTGCTTTGACCAGATCGTTTTCATTGCACACCTCGCATCGGTGATAGGTTGTCCAAGGAGCTATCCAAACGAGCCGAGAAATATACAACAACAAATAAACAATGTCAAAAGAAGAAGCGGGAAGCTACAAGCATTCCCGCTAAAGACTATTCGACTCTCACACCACGGTCGGCAGAGTGCGACCGAAATTGACCGCCATGGCGTAGTCAAGCATGGTGTCCAGAAACGAGTTGTCCACCGGGGCTGGAGCAACATATCGACTGCCCAGTGTGTCAAGAACGTGCTCGAGGGTAAACACTGGTCCGTGAGTAACATAGGGCAAGAACTGATCCAATCCTTTGTTGAGTCCCCGCTGGAGAGCGCCAAGGAGACCTTGACCAGTCGGGCATTCTTGCCCCTCTCCATACCTCAATCCCACGATTCCCATGTGTTTGAGCGACTGTTCAATGACCCATTGCACGCGTGGCGGCTCAGGATGCACCAAGTGGTACACCACATGACGCGACGGCGTCGTAATCAATTCAGCCATCGTTTCCGCCAGCCAGTTCGCCGGAATCAAGTTCAATCGCGATTCAAGCGAGCATCGGATCGTGAGCGGC
>CAYNXT010000186.1:0-934 GCA_964401235.1 uncultured Planctomycetales bacterium | reverse complement strand
ATGTGAACATGATTCCCTGCGCCCGAAGACGCGCGGTGTCTTGTGACCATTTTTCCCGCAGATCGCACAGCAAGCTCCAAAACGACAGAAGAAAGCCGTAGTACCCGTTAAAGGCTGCAATCTTCCCCGTTCTGGAATCGCCCACCATGATGCTCATGCGGTAGATGTGCTTATTGCCGCGCCAGGTCTGTACAATCTTCTCCGCCTCGAGTTTAGAGCGCTCATAGGCATTGAAGTTGCGCTGGCCACAGTCCATGTCATTTTCAGTAAACACATCGCTGTCACCAGCCACATACGCCGTGCTCATATGATGGAACAGTGGCGAACCGAGTTCATCAGCCAGAGCCAGCATATGTTGCACACCGTCAACATTCATCCGCTGCGTCTCGTCGGCCAGCCGCTCATCGAATTTGATGGAACCAGCCAAGTGAACCAGGTGATCAACCTTGCCACGCCACTCACGAATTGATGGGACATCGACACCACCGAGGCGTCGAGTCACATCTCCACTCCAGCAACGGTCATCCTCCATAAAATGTTCTCCGAGCTCCGCTTGGATACGCTGTTCGGGATTATTGCCCCGAACAAGATAGACCAGCCGATACCCTCGCTTTTTCAAGGAGGGCACCAAGGCTTGTCCAACAGTACCGGTCGCGCCGGTAAGCAGAATGGTAGCCATCGGCAACCCTCCTAAAGTAAAGACTTTGGATTGGAAAGAACGTTCCAGTTCAGCAGCCCTCTCTATAACCCATTACAATTATCAAGTCAATCGCAACGTTGCCTGTACCCCAACCTTACCATTAAAAGACACTGCTCTCCAATGAGCAATATAGCAATACAAACATGCGAATTTTACTGTTCGCCGTAAAAATAAGTGAAAGGTAAAAACATACCGGTACGCCGCATATATCGGCGGTATTGCTCACCAAATTCT
>CAYNXT010000185.1:0-3317 GCA_964401235.1 uncultured Planctomycetales bacterium | reverse complement strand
TTTCGGAAGGATCAATTTGAGCAATGGATAGAAGAACGGACAAACAGTAAGGCCAAGCGGATTAGGAGATCCCGCTAGTACCGCCTGTTCTTCGCAGCTAGCCTGCGGCCGTTAAGTATGGATGACTCCTATGGGCCCAATGACAACAACTCCTCCATCTGAGACTACTCGAAAAACAAACCCGTCCAAGAAACAGCAGGCCCCCGAAGACGCCGCCTGTACGCAGGCCGTCCTACAAAAGATCGACCTCTGGAGGAAGTATCTGCTGGACCTCACACGACGGAACAAGCTGCTGTATTTTTCCCAAAGCAAGGGCGTTGTAAAAATCCTCACGCCTTCGCCCTCCGTGCTGTTCGATGAGATTGTGAATGACGGCCATCAACTTGCCTTCCCGATGCCAAAGAAGGAGCACCAATTAGTGCTGACGGAATTGGAAGGGAACCCTGAAGAAGAGGAGGCCAGAAGGAACGCCGAGGCAGACATAAAACCTGGCGACCTTGAGACCTCCGTGCCTGTCCGTGAACTACAGACGAGGCTGTTTCGGTTAAGGCGAGAATGGAAGACGTGGCAGGAGGAGCAAGGAGTACACACCCTGTTCTTGGCGCTTGGAATTATGCATTGGCGCGAAGCTGAGCAGGAAAACCAAGAGTGCTTGGCTCCACTCATCCTGGTCCCTGTCGGGCTAAACAAGGACTCGGCGGACAAGCCGTACAAACTGGAGTTCGTGGAAGAGGACATCGTTGTTAACCCTGCCTTGGTATTTAAGCTGCAACGGGACTACGGGATTGAGCTTCCTGAACTGAAGGACGAGGCAGAAGGAGAAGATATAGTTCGATATTTCGATCAGCTCGCGCAGAAGGTCAAGGTGCAAGGCTGGTCGGTGAGCCATGAATCGTGGCTCGGTCGGTTCTCGTTCGAGAAGTATGTGATGTACCAGGATCTGGAGCGACACCGTGACGCAGCCTCGCAACATCCCCTCATCAGGGCCTTAACTGGGTGCAACCCCTTGTCTCAGCCGATGGACCTTCCCTCGCTTGAGCCGCTAGACGAGGCTGCGGATCCCGAAGAGGTGTTTCCGGTCTTGGACGCTGATTCGAGCCAGCTTGAGGTGTTGATCCGCGCACGCGCCGGACAGCACTTGGTTGTTTACGGCCCGCCAGGAACCGGAAAAAGCCAAACGATCGTCAACCTGATCGCGCAGGCCTTGAGGGACGGAAAGAAGGTACTCTTTGTCAGCGAAAAGATGGCGGCCTTGGAGGTGGTGTACCGGCGTCTGAGGGAGACCGGGATCGCTATGGGCTGCCTGGAGGTGCACAGTCACCGCAGCAATAAGGCTGTGGTTGTTGAGGAACTGGGCCGGACGCTACAGCAGCGGCTCGCATCACACGCTTCGGATTCGGCGGAAGACAACTTTAAGGCGCTGGTCAGTCGGCGGGACGCGCTTAACCAGTACGTCCGGGAACTGCACAAGTCCCATGGCACACTCAGGCTCTCGGCTTATCAGGTGCACGGCAGGCTGGCTAAACTCAGCGATGTGGCAAACCTTGAGTTCAAATTACCTTGGGACAAGGTCACAGAGGTTACTTCAGAGGCGTTGGACCAGGCGGTCGAAGCCATCAATCGCATCGCAAGAGTGGCCAGAGTCGTAGACAGCTACAGCGAGTATCCCTGGCTACATGCGGAGATTAATCTGCCGGAGTATTCGTTGCAGTATCGAGACAGGCTGATCGCAGCGGTCCAGGCTTTGGGTCGGGTCGTTGACGATGTGTGCACTCTGACAACAGACATGGTGAGAGAGCTGTCTGTAACAGCGCCGCAAACGTTTGAGCAGACAGAGCAGTTTGTCTGTCTGCTTGAAGTGCTTTGCGAACCGGTGCGCGGCGCGGACCAGTGGCTTTCGCTGGAGCGGGACGATGTGGCGGTACGATTTGAACTGGCGAAGAAAGCTAAGAAGCACGCAGAGGAGATCGCAATCCTGAAACAGGGCATCTTTGCGATCTTCAAACCAACACTGCTGGACTTTCCGGTCGGCGAACTCTCCGAACGCTTCCAGAAGAAATATGCCTTCGTGATCTCTCGGTGGATGGACCGAGAGTATTGGCAGGATAGGAAGACATTGCGGGGCGTCAGCAACCAACGCCGTATCACGTTCGAGCAAGCCAGGAAAGCCTTGACGGAAGCGGTGCAACTCAAGGATCACGAGGAGTGGTTCCAAAAGCAGGAGCCGACTTTGGAGGCCCGTTTGGGTCTGGCGTACAAAGGCGGAGAGACGAACTGGGACGCAAGCTGCACCAGCCTGGAATGGGTCGAGCGGCTTCAGGAGCACCTGCCGGATGGGAAAGTCTCCGCGGAGATTACAAGACACGCGCAAAATCCTCTCCTCTTGAAAGCCCGAATCAAGGAGACCTACACCCGGCTGGCCGAAGTGCTCAAGGTCTGCCAGCCGGAGCGCGAACTGTTTACAAGCTTGTTTCAGAGCAGAGGAATCAACGGACTCAAACCAGATGAGACACAGTTTCCTATCTTCAAGGCGTGGCTGGAGGCCAAGCGAAACCCCAAAGACCTGGACGACTGGGTAGCGTTCCTCCAGGCCAGAGCCTCATGCCAGAAGGTCGGTTTGGACGACTTCGTGGAGGCAGTGTTGAAGCACGGATTTTTAGCCCGCCTATTGGTGCCCAGCTTCTTGAAGCAGTTCTGGAAAGCCTGGCTGACGGAGGCGTATCGGCAGTCCCCGGCCCTGTTGGAGTTCCGTGGCGAACGGCATGAAGACATCATCGCAGAGTTCCGCAGGTTTGACCGCGACCTGAAAAAGATCACGGCGGCGCTGGTCTGCGAGACGATTGATAAGCGGCAGCCCAAACGCAGCGTGGCTCAATCGGGCCAGTCGCAGGTCGGGATTTTGTTGAGAGAGACGCAAAAGCGTCGCCGCCACATGCCGCTGCGTAGGCTGTTTTCAGAAATCCCGCACCTGATCCAAGAGCTGAAGCCGTGTCTGCTGATGAGTCCGCTTTCCGTAGCGAGCTATCTGAAAACAGGGGCATTTCGGTTCGACTTAGTGCTTTTCGATGAGGCCTCCCAAATACCTCCGGCAGATGCGATTGGTGCGATCCTCCGTGGCAGCCAAATCATCGTTGCAGGCGATGACAAACAACTTCCACCCACACGGTTCTTCCAGGCGGATCTGGATAACTACGAAGATGAAACGAGTGACACTGAACCGCTGGAGAGCATCCTGAACGACTGCAAGGCGCTACCAGGGTTTATCGAGCGGCCGCTTGCATGGCACTACCGGAGTCGGTTCGAGGAACTGATCGCAT
>CAYNXT010000184.1:0-3342 GCA_964401235.1 uncultured Planctomycetales bacterium | reverse complement strand
TTGAGCGGGGTGGAGGTGCCGTGGGCGTTGATGTAGTCGATGTCTTGCGGCGTGACCCCGGCGTCCTCGAGGGCCAGGCGGATGGCGCGGGCGGCCTGACGGCCTGAGGGCTCCGGGGCGGTCATGTGGTAGGCATCGCAGGTCATGCCAAAGCCCAGGATCTCCGCGTAGATGTGCGCGCCACGGCGATTGGCATGGTCGAGGTCTTCCAGCACCAGCATGCCGGCGCCCTCGCCAAGCACAAAGCCGTCCCGCAGCTTGTCGAAGGGCCGGCAGGCGCGCTCCGGCTCATCGTTCTGCTGGGACATGGCCCGCAACATGCAGAAGGCCGAGAACGCCTGAGGAAACACGGTCGCCTCCGCGCCGCCCATGACGATCGCATCCAGCTCGCCCCGGCGAATCGCATTAAAGGAATAGCCCACCGCATCCAGGGCGGAGGAGCAGGCGGTGGCTAGGGAGAAGCTGGGGCCGGAGATGCCCAGGTCAATGGAGATGAAGCTGGCCGGCGCATCCGGAAAGACGGTCAGCGCGGTGAAGGGGTTGATCTTCATCGGCCCCTTGGCTTTATAGACGTCATGCTGCTCCAGGATGAACGCCTGGCCCGCCATGGCCGTACCCACGACCACCCCGATCCGTTCCCGATCCGCCTTGTCGAGGTCCAACCCGGCATCCACCACCGCCATTTTGGCGGCGGAGACCGCCAGTTGCGAGGTTAAGTCCATCCGGCGCGACCACTTGGCATCGATATAGGCGCTGAAATCAAACCCGTTGAGCTGCGCCGCCATCTGGGTCGGATAGGGGGTTGGATCAAACTTTTTGACCGTCGCGATGCCGCCTCGACCGGCCTTCAGCGACTCCCAGAACGCCTCTTTGCCTGCTCCGATGGCCGTGATCGGCCCCACACCGGTGATGACAACCCCGCGGGGACTGTTAGCCATTGGCCACCTGCGGCTTGCGGGTTCGGCGCTGGAGGGGTCGCGCCCATTTCTGGGCGTTGAGCCACTCATCGATGTCCGCCTTGCGGAAGCGCCAGTGCTTCCCCACCTTCGCCGCGGGGATGCGTCCGCCCTGGGCTAAGGTGTAGAGGGTGGGTTTGGGGATTTTGAGGTAGGTGTGCAGCTCATGGAGCGTCAAAATCTCGCTGTCCAAGCTCACCGGCATGGAACCACTCCAAAATGTTGTTCGTTATTGCTCGTTATTACATAACTATCATAGCTAGCAGTCCCCCCAAGTCAAGGTAAATCATCGGTGGGTGCTTCAGTTTGAGCCGCGGGATTGCCTCGCGGCCCGGAGGCTCCTGGCGCAGGGCCGTGAGACGACCTGAGGCGCTACCTATCGGTGATGCCAAGGTTATCGGCGTTGATCTGTGCTGCTGAGGACTGCCGTGGGGTGCGCGAGCGGCAGGCCCTGCTGCCCCAGGGGCTTTTCGACGGAGCATCAGGCAGGAGCCACGGGGAGAGTTACCGCAACGGTGGTGCCCTGCCCTTCCTGACTGCACAGGGTGATTGATCCGCCGTGGCGCTCAATGATGCCTTTGACGATGACCAACCCCAGTCCCATGCCGCGCTCTTTCGTACTGAAGAAGGGGTCCCACAGCTTCTGCAGATGCTCCGCCGCAATGCCGCAGCCGGTATCCCGGACGCTGACCGTCAGGTGATCAGCCTTGACGTGCGTCTTGACCTCAAGATGGCCTCCGGAGGGCATGGCATCCAGGCTGTTGAGGAACAGGTTCAAGAAGACCTGCTTCAATTGCTGGAGGTCGGCCTGGATGGCCAGGCCGTTTTCTCGAAAGGTCTCCCGCACGTCAACCCCCTGCTTCAAGCACTGGCCGGCCAACAGCGACAGGATGTCCTTCAGCACCGCCGACACGCGCACCGGTTTCAGGCTCAACGGCGCCGGCTTGGCAAAGTCGGAGAGCTCCTTGACGATGGCGTTGATCCGGTCGATCTCCGATTGGACGATGCGGAAGAATTTTCCGCGAAAGTCCGGATCTTTGTACTTCTCCGGAAGAAATTCGGCGAACGTCTTGATCGCCGAGAGGGGATTTTTGATCTCGTGGGCCAGGCCGGTGGCAAACTGCCCCGCCGCCACGAACCGCTCTTGCTGCACCAGCCGGTCGTAGGCGACGCGGAGCTGGTGATGGGCTTTCTGGAGCTCCTCATACGACGTGGCATTCTCAAAGGCCACCGCCGCTTCGTTAGCCAAGGTCGAGAAGGCGTGCAAGTCATCCGCGGAGTAGCGCTCCCCCGAGAGCTTCTTGCCGAGCGCAAGCAATCCCACCAGCTCCTGCTCGATGTAACCCGGCACCACGAGTGTTGCGTTCAGGGCTGCGAGCCCTGGGCTGATTGCCGCAGCGTCCGTCGAGGCGAGGAGGTCTTCGCTGAAGACCCGGCGATGCGCCACGAGCCACTGAACCAGCGGATGACTGAGCTTCACGCCAGGGTGGGACGGCAGGGCCACGCGCCGCGGGCCTCGGCTGGCCACGAGGACATAACGATGGGTCGGTTTGTCGAGCAGAAACAACGAGGCGTGCTCCACCCGCACCGCATCGGTGATGACACGCACGATGAATCGTGCCAGGCTGGTGACGTTGCGCACGCGCGTCATGCCTCGCGCCGCATGCTGGAGCGCCTGCTGATACCGCCGCTGCTCTTTCAAGAGGCGCGCCTCCACCTGATTCCTCAGGTACGCGTACGCAAACGGCCCGATCGTCGCCAGCACGGTGCACAGCCCCAGGGGCACCAGCCACCAGTTCGCGCCGAGTTGTGCGCTCAGCCACGCCCTCCCCCACCACCCCACCGCGAACGGCAATCCCAGCACGACCAGATACGTCGCCAACAAAACACCGGTGCGTGTAATCACAACCTTGATATCCATAAGGTGATGACGAAGGATGGCGTAAGTGATGAACGCGGCATAAAGTGGGGTAAACAGACTTGGCCAGGGATTAAATAGAATGCCATAAACAGGTAGAAAGAGGGTTGAGCCGCAGATATAACCAACGCTCGTTCCAAGTAACACATATTTGATCTGGTTCTGCCGCTGACTTGGCTGACGATAGAGGCCGCGAAGAAGCAAGGCATGCGCATAGACAACAAGTATAAAAAAATGAACGGTATAAGCGACGTAGAGAGGGCCTGGATTAGGATAGGCGGTAAACAAAAACTTCGGTGAGACGCTTGGAACAAACCAAGAGGTGAACACGAAGGGACTCATTCCCAATGCCATCACATAACCAGCAATTGCGAGTCGACTGTGTCGTAATGGCTTATCGAGTAGTGCAAGACAGAAGTGTGTGAAGAATACGGGAATGAACATCGCGGCGTAATTGCCTATCCGGGC
>CAYNXT010000183.1:1659-3367 GCA_964401235.1 uncultured Planctomycetales bacterium | reverse complement strand
AAGTTCTCGCAGCAGAGTACCGGACCACTTTGCCTGACGCGCGCAAGCTGGCGGCGGAGATGCGACGCACCCAGATCGCTTTGACTGCCCGGCGGGCCGTCGGTCGCCTTGGCAAGGAAAAAGAAGGGGCCTAAATCGGAGGGAAAGACAGAAAATGCCGAAGAAACAGTCCAAGGTGGATGTATGGCTTGGGCGGGAAACGCCTCGTGTCCGCAGGGCGCTGGAAAGCGCTTCGCGGCACTTTGACGCGGATGACCGCCTGACGGTCAATACCCTTGAAGCCATCTATGGGCAGGAAAGCAGCTTCGGCATTCTGCTTGGGACACGAGGATCAGCGGGAGCGGCTGGCCACTTTCAGTTCAAACCGGATACCGCCAGAGAATATGGTTTGAGTGTTTCAAAGGCAAATGATCAGCGCTTCGACATAGACCGGGCCTCTTCTGCGGCGGCAAGATACCTCAAAGACCTGAACAGCATGTTCAGCCAAAATACGACGGTACGGGGAGAATCAGTGACAATTGCTGTGAAAAATCCCCAGGAACGGTACAAATTTATCCTTGGAGCGTACAGCGGCGGCCAAAGGCGCGTCGCCGACGCCCAACATCTCGCTGAGAAAGCCGGGAAGAACCCCCGACTATGGGCCGATGTGCAGAAGTTTCTTGAGGCGGCCGGAGCCGCAAAATCCACCGCCAATGAGACGCGGCAATACGTCGAACAAGTCCCCTTGCATGAAGCCGAATTCGCCCTCAAATCGCCAGCCAACAAAAACATGAAGCGAAAGAATCCAAGACAAGCAAAAGCTCGTTGCACCGAGGGGCATTGGGTCACGATCGACGATCGGCCGGTGTTTATATGCGCCTGAAGAGATTCCGGACAAGGATAATTTTCAGCAGCCCCTTCCTTGTCTGCGGCGCTCTTTTTCTGATCGGATACCAATCCAAAGCCGCCGCGCATCACTCATTTGGCAACATAGCATACCTGACCAGCTATCCTGATTTCGCTGACAAGGTAACCTTGGTGAACGGCACATATGCATGGAACAATGGCCGTTTCTTTTACAATCTTTATTTTGAAGGGCACTATGTGTACGGGGATTTTAACCGCGATGGGCTCAGGGACGCAGCAGTCGTTATCTCGGAAGGGGAGGGTGGCAGCGGGGATTTTCGAGCGCTGGCGTTTTTAATCAACGACGGCCGCCATCTGGTTCATCGGGCTTCGCATTATCTTGGGGATCGGGCGATCATCCATTCGCTGAGGGGTCGCGACGGCAAGGTCGTCGCGGATATGTTCGTTCATCAAGAGCATGATTGCATGGCCGGTCCCACCAAACGTGTCCAAACCGTCTGTGATTATCTAAAACCAGACCCCGACAACTGGTTGTCCCGCTGAATTTCGAGAGCGGGTTCCCTCCTCGTGCCACGTTCTGCGGGGGACGCCGTTCAAGCCGCCAGCTCGGAATAGGCCCCTTCCAGCAGCGTTTTGAGTGATAGAATCTCGATCCGGAAGGCCTCGGTTGGGTTGCGGAACGCGTCCAATAGGGGCAGTTACCTCTAAGTTTTTCGTGCAGCTTTAGCTGCACAGTCCAAGGAAAATCCTGTGGAGCGACGAACAGGAGCTCCACAGGACATCTCGAGAAGGAGTTTTGCGGGGCAGCTCTAAGTTTTTCGTGCAGCTTTAGCTGCACAGTCCAAGGAAAATCCTGTGGAGC
>CAYNXT010000183.1:0-1559 GCA_964401235.1 uncultured Planctomycetales bacterium | reverse complement strand
TCCACAGGACATCTCGAGAAGGAGTTTTGCGGGGCAGCTCTAAGTTTTTCGTGCACCCATGTGGTTCGTCTACGTCGCCCGCTGTTCCAACGGGACCCTTTACACCGGGGTGACCACCGATCCGGCCCGGCGCCTGCGGGAGCACAACGCCGGCAAGGGGGGCGCCTACACCCGGAGCAGGCGCCCCCTCCGGCTGATCTTCAAGGAGGTCCACCCCAGCCGATCCTCTGCCCTGAAGCGGGAGGCCGAGATCAAGAAATGGGCGCCTTCGAGGAAGAGGTTGCTTTGCTCGCCGAAGAAAAATTGAACGGGCGGGGCACTCCAGCGAACTCACCCGCCCGCTCAATCGTTACCGTACACCATCTTTTCTATCACCTCTATCAGTAGGAGGCGTTCAGCTTCACCCTCTCCTCCTACCAATGCAAGCATACCCCATCCGGAGTCCAGAAGATACCTTAATCGGATATTTTTTATCAGCGGCCGGTGTGCCATACTGGATGCATGCATCATAGGGAAGAGGTTGTCAATGCCCTGATGTGCGGCTTGTGTCTCCTTTTAAGCGTCGCGGGGCTTGCTGCTTTGGTCACGCCGGCCGCGCTTCACGGAGACGCCTGGCAGGTGGTAAGCTTCAGCGTCTACGGGGCGAGCTTGATCACGCTGTTTGCGGCCTCCACGCTCTATCACGCGGTCCAAGCCCCGCGCGTCAAGCGCCTATTCGAGATCCTCGATCAATCCGCCATTTACCTGCTGATCGCCGGCACCTACACGCCGTTCACGTTGGTCGCCATAAGGAGCGTCTTGGGCTGGATCCTGTTCGGCGTGATTTGGGGCCTGGCGGTGGCGGGGATCGCGGTGACCTGGTGGTTTCCAGCGGAGAAGCTCAGATTATTCCCGAGCTTGTCCTACCTGGCCATGGGCTGGCTGATCGTCATCGGCGCCCGCCCTTTGGTGGAGAAGCTGCCGACGGCCGGAATCCTTTGGCTGACTGCAGGGGGTGTGCTCTACAGCGCCGGCGTTCCGCTGTTTCTCTGTAAAAAGAGGCCGTTCGCTCACACCGCCTGGCATCTGTTCGTGCTGGTCGGCAGCATCTGCCACTACGTGGCCATCCGTTTTTATGTGGCGTCTGTCTGAGTGGGGCGTCTGCAGCCGGGCGGAAGGGGTTATAATGGAAGGGTGCCGGTCATGAAAGGGTCGCCATAGCCGTCATGCAGGAGCATGCCGAGGTCATCAAAAGCATCGAGGGGTTTGTCGAGGAGAACCTGTCTCTGCTCAAGGAGGTTCCTGAGGGATGGCAGCCGTCCGACATCCTGCCGGATATGGTGGCGGAGGGCTGGCACGAAGGGATCCAACAATTACGCGACCAGGCGCGCGGTGTCTCAGACGAGGTCCTCATCGTCCTGATCGGCAACGCGGTGACCGAAGAGGCGTTGCCCAGCTACCAGACGATGATCAACCGCCATCCCGGTGTCGCGGACGAGTCCGGCGCTTCGGACAGCCCCTGGGCCCGGTGGAGCCGCGGATGGACCGCCGAGGAGAACCGGCACGGGGAGATCTTGAAC
>CAYNXT010000182.1:0-3400 GCA_964401235.1 uncultured Planctomycetales bacterium | reverse complement strand
CACACCCTCAACGCACCCCAGAACGTGGACACCGGCCCAACGCGGGGCGGCGCGGTTGCTGAGCGCGCTCTTACGCCGGGTGCCGAAGGACCCGGAGAACAGCGAGCTCCGATAGGAGCTCGCTTCGAGAGCGTCACCTATACGTTTGATGAACTGAAAAAATTCAGACCTGACTATCCGATACCGCCCGAGGTGGGTTCCCGTCCTGGAGGGACGCCCGCATCGATTACCCTTCTCGAGGGCAGAGATGGAGAACCCACTGTACCCTTCGGGGAAGTTGACCCAGCTTGCTTCGCTCGCTGGGTCAAAGAGGTAAAAACGGGGTGAAGCTAGGTCCGGATATCCTCAGGAAAACCTAGAAGGGGCCCAGAGGGGCGGCCTGCTCGCAGAAAAGGGCCTTTATTCGTCTTATCCCTTCGAGCGCTGATCGCTCATCAGCTCGCCTTCTGTTTTTTCTGCTGCTGCCGAATACGACGCACCTTTTCTGCAAATGGGCCAGTTTCAACGGACTTTCGGAAATACTCGCCCTCTTCATCAGGAGTCATGTTCTTGGTTTCTTCGTAAATCTCGTCCTGAATTTTACATTTCATCTCAACGGCGTCGAAATCCTTTTTTTTAGCTTTCATCGAACAAAACCTCCTTCGGAGAAACGATTTGGAGCACTCCGTAACCGTTCTCAAAGTTTACCTTGTTGAATCCTTTGATCCGATCCAGACGGACAATGTGCTTAAAATTCCACGACACGATCGCATCAGCTCTCGCGATGGTCGCATAAGCTACATGCTCGGCATCATTGCGGGACTTGGCGGTCACCACTTTTGCCGCTAAATATGCCTGTGAAAGCGCACTCACATCGGACCCCTTATCAAGTAGTTCGACCGACTCGTCGGGGATCGCCTGAAAAAGATCCTGAACGTGTTTGGGAGCACGGCGAAGTTCGCCTAAGACAACATCGCTTACCAAGAAAAGAACGCGGCCGTTTTTTGCATTTTCAAGAAGCCGCTTAGACTCATCGGTAAACTCCTCGTCGAAGCATCCGCCAAAGACTGAAGTATCAACGTAAAGTCGTAGTCGTTTCATCCGCTCACCTCCCCGATCGCCTGGTCAATCTGCTTACCGATTTCCGCGCGATCGAGCTTCACCACTCCCAAAACCCCTTGGGCTCGTTCTGGCCAGATTTCGCCTTCAAAGTGCGTTCGGAGTGTCGAATCTTGAACTTGGCCAGGCCGACGCGCGAACTCCGGCAGGATGGTGGCAAGTTCGTCGGCCGAGATTCCCCTTCTCCACTCAGCGAATTCTAGCTCTCGAATCCGACTCTCCTCGGCCACACGCTCGCGCTCCTTGCGCTCCATGATCTCGCGTGTGCGGCGGCGTGCTTCGTCGGCTGGGCTTTCGTAGTTCTCTGACGGCGCATAAGGAACCCCCTTGCGAAGAATTCCCATGAAGAAATTGAGTGGACTCCCGTTGAGCGTCTTGGCCTTACTGTTTCGCTTGAGATCGAAGGCAAAGAACTCAATCGAGGATGCAACCTCGGCAGCCGAGAGCTTGCCGTGCTTGGCAAGTTGGATGAGGTGTGCGTGAGAGAACCCGACATCGGCCAATGGGGAGCAATCTACATCGGCCCATTCGGGCGCAAGTTGAACCTGTGCGTCAGCGATAAGTTCGGGTTCACCAGTAGTAGTAGTTTTTGAATTCTCTAAATCTAAGAAACTACTACTACTAGAGGGGCTTGTGTCCGGTTGCGTGTCCGGTTGCGTGTTCAGTTTGTGTCCGGTTTGTGCGCGATTTGTGTTCAGTTTGTGTCCGGTTTCGAGCTGGAGCATTTCACGGAAGACGTTCTCTGGAAGCTCATAGCGGGACCATCCACCGCGTCCATTACGGTACTCGGCACGTTTGGTGACGCCCTTTTCTTCGAGACGTCGGATTGATGTTTTGACGCTTCCAAGGCGGACCTTCAGGCTGCTCGCTACATGCTCAAGGGTGATTGGATCAGTGATGTGAGCACGCGCAACCTTGCAGGACTCGTAAAGGAGAACAGCGATTTGACGCTGAATACCAGTGAGCACCCCAAAACCACTATTTGTGTCCGGTTTGTGCGCGATTTGTGTCCGGTTTGTGTCTAGTCGTGTGTCCGGTTGCGTGTCCGGTTTGTGTCCGGTTTCTCGTTCGAGGAGCTTCGGCGTGACAGAGGGTGTAGTCGCTTTGTGTCCGGTTTGTGCGCAGTTTGTGTCCGGTTCTGTGACCTTTTTGTGTCCGGTTTGTGCGCAGTTTGTGTCCGGTTTGTGTCCGGTTTTTAGAGTGTCCTCGGCGGGGGACGAAATTTGAATGGAGCCTGCTTCCTCAGCAGGCAAGGGAACTGAGGTGAGGGGGCGCACGTCGGCGGCAGCAGTGGGTGATGGATTCAGGTCGTTCGTGTACGGACGATCCTCGATCGCGACACTTGCGGCAGGCCGCGTGTTTTTTATCTTGGCCGATCGTTGTTCAGTCTTTTTGAGAAGCCCCTGGAGATCCATTCGTTACCTCACGCCTGTCCGCCGCCGTTCAGCGACTCCTTCCAGGCGTTGACGCCAAGGATCTCCTTGGCGAACTGGTCGATATCTTCGCGGACAACAGACTTTTTGCTGAGGTCGAAAACCGACTTGGAATCAAAGATCGCATTTTTGACCGAAGAGTCCGTTCGAATTACAAAGGGAAGAACCTTCTCTGCGCGTTCGGGTCGTTTAGCAAGTTCGTGAATGTAATACATGCCCAAGCGTTCACGGGCGTCGTAGCGGTTCCAGACAATTCGGAAGTCGAAATCTAGCTTAAAGTCAGCTCGAATGCGCTCCAGCTCCGTAATCGTGAAGTCCAGTCCGTCCATCGCATAGGGGTCTGGGTTTACAGGCACGATGATCAGGTCAGACGCGCAAGCCGCCGCCGTGTTGATCTTATTGATCGCCGGTGGGCAATCCATGATGACCAGGTCGTAGCGATCGCGGATGCTGGCGAGCTTGTCGCGGATCATATCCCGCAGGTTTGATGCGGCCCCGGTTAGCTCCACATCGAGGCGGGAATTGTTCAAGTTGGACGGGATCAGGTGCAGTGTATCAGCTACCTCGACGACACCTTGAGAGGCGTCTATGCGGTCACGGAACAGGTTCAGCCATACGGGCCGGTCGCGAGCTTCGACGTTAAAAGAGCGGGTGAGATTCCCCTGTTGGTCAAAGTCTATGCAAAGCACGCGCGCCCCATACTGATAGGCGCGGACAGCGAGCGAGTAGGAGAGCGAGGTCTTGCCAGTCCCACCCTTTACGATTTGGAATGAAAGGTTCTGCTTAGGATAGACAAACCCACGCTCTTCAAAGAGCTTCCGAACACCTTTGGAAGGAACCAACTTTCGCCGTGTAGAGGTAGCTTCGGT
>CAYNXT010000181.1:379-3432 GCA_964401235.1 uncultured Planctomycetales bacterium | reverse complement strand
GTCCCCCCCCGCTTTTGGGGGATAACTGTCAGCCAAGCCAACGCCAAGAGGGGGCCTGCCCCCTCTTGGAGAGTCTCGCCAGTGGCGAGACGACGGTTCGTTCCCCCCTCAGCTCCACCATATTTCTTTCGCCCAGATGCATCGTATCCTGATTTCCCCCAATTCCATTCAAAATTCCACCATCACCATCACTGATCCTGCAGCCCTCCATCATCTGCGCAATGTGTTGCGCGTGAAACCTGATGATCCCCTCGAATGTTTTGACGGTCAAGGCAACCGCTACCTTGGGCGCGTGAGCCATGCCACTGCGCGGAGACTCACCGTGACGATTGAGGAACGTGCAGTTGAGTCGCATCCAGTGCGTACCGTATGGTTAGGTCAAGCCTTCATCAAACCAGAGCGGTTTGAGTGGGCGCTTCAGAAGGCCACCGAATTGGGCGTCGCGCGAATCCTACCGATGGTGACTGCGAGGACCACGATGCAGCAAGCCAGGGCAGGGTGGTGGGAGCATCGCCTTGCGCGGTGGCGTCGGATTATGGAAGAGGCGGCTAGACAATGCGGCCGTGCCACGCTCTCGACGCTCGAGGTTCCTCAACCGTTCGCAAAAATCCTTGAGGAGTGTCAGGGGCGTTCTACAGTGCTATTCACCTTGGAGGGGAATCCTGAGCCGCTTGCTAGTCGCTTGTCAGCGCTTCAGGGAGTGCGCGACGTGGTGTTGCTGATTGGCCCGGAAGGCGATTTTACGCCGGAGGAAGTCGCCCTGGCGAAAGCTGCAGGAGCGCAGCCGACTGGTTTGGGCCGCCTGACGCTGCGCTCCGAAACTGCCGCCCTCGTTGCGCTCGCCCTCACCCAACACGCGCTCGGTAACTTATGATGAGAGTGCCTCCGGCCGTCCGCTCGCGCCTCATGCGGGTTCCGGGCGCCCTTGGTCGCGGCCCGGCCACCGAACTCGCCCCGCCGGTGTTGCTTCGCTGCGCGAAGCGGCGGGGCTCAGACAGCGGTGGCCGTGGTCTAACGACCAGGCCGCGCCCTTCGGGCTGAACCCGCATAGGTCGCTCGCGAATCGGCCGGAGGCACCTTGGAGAAGCGTTCGATTACCCTCTCGGTGACATTACCCAGATCTGCATTCAGAGGGATCGCGGGTGGCACGGCACGGGGGACCCCCATGACGGAGCGGTGGGGGATGGGGGGCACACACCTTCGGATCTGCAGCGATCCTCCCGCCGCGAAGGAGTGGGGGTGGGCCGTGACAGGACCCGCGACCCGGAATTTGCTTGACGCAGCATCACCAGACCGATAGTCTAGCGCATGCTGAAAAATCAGATAACACCACAGAAACACGGAAATCCACGGAAACACAGAAAAAAATTTGAGAAAGGTTTCTCTGTGACTCTGTGGAACTCTGTGTGCTCAGTGGTGTGAGCTATGTCTTCTACAGCTAAAGAGATCTTTATTAGCGTAGAGCGCCAAGAAACGCGCGTGGCCGTCGTCGAGAACAAGCGGCTCGAAGAGTATTACGTCGAGCGTTCCTCCGACACCCGCATGGTCGGGAGCATCTACAAGGGGCGCATCACCTCGGTGGTTCCAGGCATTGGCGCCGCCTTCGTGGACATCGGCCTGGGCAAAAACGGCTTTCTGTACGTCTCCGACATCATCGAACCCAAACCCGAGGAAGACGCGATCTTAGAAGGGGAGGGCGCGCAGGAAGCACAGCAACGGCCTCAGACGCAGGCGGCAGGGCCTCATCGGCGCTCTCGCATTGAAGATGTCGTGAAGGTCAATCAAGAGATTCTCGTCCAGGTGGTCAAGGAACCGTTTGGCACCAAGGGCGCTCGCCTGACGACCCACATTAGCCTCCCCGGCCGCTACATGGTCCTCATGTGCAACGACTCGCGGCTGGGCGTGTCCAAACGGATCGAGGACTCCCAAGAGCGGGCCCGTTTGCGCGCGATCCTCACCAAGCTGCGGTTTTCCGATGAGGCCGGGTTGATCATTCGCACCGCCGGGATTGGAAAAGGCGAAAAAGAGTTTGCTCGAGACGTCCGATATCTCTCCCGGCTCTACCAGCGCATTAAACGGGTGGGCAGCGGTTCGAAGGCGCCGGTGTGCTTGTATCAAGAGTATGAACTCGCCCAGCGCGTGATTCGAGACAGCTACACCGAAGATGTGCAGCGGATCGTCGTGGATGCCAAGCCGGAGTTCAATCGCTTGCGGCGGTTTCTCCAGGTGCTGATTCCAGGTGTCAGAGTTCGCATGGATCTCTACCGCGGTGAGGAGCCCTTGTTTGAGAAAGAGGGATTGGATGAGCAGATTGCGGCGTTGTTTGACAAGCGCGTCCAACTGCCCTCTGGCGGCTCCATCGTGATCGAGCCCACCGAGAGCATGGTGGCCATTGACGTGAATACCGCCAAATTCACCGGTCGGCGCAACTTGGAAGAGACCGCCTTCCAAGTGGATAAAGAGGCGGCGATTGAAGTGGCCCGGCAATTGCGCCTGCGCGACATCGGCGGGATCGTAGTCATCGACTTCATCGATCTGGACATTCCGGCGCACCGACGAGAGCTCGTCAAGGTGCTGGAAGATGCGCTCGGGCGTGATCGCTCGAAAACCAACCTGATTTCATTCTCAGAAATCTGCGTGGCCGAGTTGACGCGCCAGCGTATGCGCCGCTCCGTCGAAACGGTCAGCCACCAAGCCTGTCCCTACTGCAATGGCCGCGGCACGATCAAATCTGCGCTCACGATGGCGATCGAGGCCATTCGTCAAGCCAAGCGCGCTCTGAAGAACGCTCAACACAAAACCCTCGAGCTCTTGGTGCATCCGCAAGTCGCCATGCGGCTGCTGCAGGAAGATCGTCCCAGCCTGAGTGCGCTGGAAGCCCAGCATCATTCCAAGATCCTTGTGCTCTCAGATCCCAGCTTGCATTTTGAGCAAATTAAAGTGAATGTGGCAACTCAGTAAAGTTTGTCCCCCCACCTGCCTGCCAGCTGAAGGCCGGCTTGGCAATATGAAACGAGTTAGCGGCCTGCCCTTGGCAGGCCGAGGACAGGTGG
>CAYNXT010000181.1:0-369 GCA_964401235.1 uncultured Planctomycetales bacterium | reverse complement strand
GGGGGGCGGCCATATCTCACCCGTGTGGGGGCCGGCGCGGGGCCCCCCCGAGGCCAGGTGGGGGGATTGACGTCGACGCTGTTTTCCGCTATTCTAAAGGCTCTATGTACGCCATTATGGAAGTTGGAGGACGTCAGTGGAAGGTCGAGCCTGGCACCCTGTTGGATATCAACCGGGTTAAACACGCCGTCGGCGAAGAGGTGCCGGTTGAGCGCGTGCTCCTCGCCCAAGATGGGGCGACGGTGCATGTGGGCAAGCCATTTCTGACCAGTGCGAAGATTGTCTGCGAAGTGGTGGAGCATCGGCTGGGCCCAAAGGAGATGTCCTACCATTTTCGCCGGCGAGAGAACTGGCGCAAGACGGTCGGCC
>CAYNXT010000180.1:0-3433 GCA_964401235.1 uncultured Planctomycetales bacterium | reverse complement strand
GAAATCCACAGAGACACAGAGGAGGCCTCGTCGGATGTCCTCTGTGTTTCTGTGGTGTCATCTTGGGTTTTGAAATGAGTTCTAGTAGTGATGGAGAAACAGTTGGATAAGCAAATCCAACTCGCCCAAATCGAAGCCGACCTCACCAAACCGACCCTGCCAACAAGATCCGCGCGAAGCAGAAGAGTATCTCCCGCTACGAAACCGGCGCCTCCGTGCCAACTATAGAGACCCTGACGAAAATCGCGACCGCCCTCAAGAAACCAGCGGGCTACTTCCTAGGGGAATTGGGCTAAGCATCCAGCAAAAGTTATATGACCGAACTGATTTGGGAAGGGAAGTACAGAGATGGGAAGAGGGTGGCGCCGGTACGGGTCGCCTTGCCGTTTCAGACGATTGAGACGGTCAACGAGAGCGCGCAGAAACGCTAACGGATGCTAGATCTGGTCTGGATTGGCCGCGACCCAGAGTGTAAGCGATGAAGAAGACGCACTTGTTGTGTCTGGTGTTTGTCGCCGCGTTGTTCATGGCTGGCTTTTGGCTCGGCCTGTGGCATGGGCTGATTTCGCCGGTCGCCTTTGTCATCTCGCTCTTCTCAAGCAATGTGCACTTCTATGAGGTGCACAACAACGGCGGCTGGTACAACTTCGGGTTCTTGCTCGGCGCCAGCAGCACGCTCGGAGGTAGCGCGGCATCTGCATCGAGGAGGTGAGAAGGTCCCTCCGGATTCCATCACGACGACGGATCAAGTTACACACTCGGTACAACAAATCTTGGAATTGCTTGGTAACCTCCTCGCCGGGACAGCTGGCTGGATTTCCAGCAACGTGGCGGCAACGGTGGCGCTCTTCATCGCTGTCTTCAGTGAACATCTCAAACGGCTCTTGTGGCATCCTAAGCTTAACGTGCAATGTCTCTGTGCTCCACCCGACTGTCTGAAGACTACCATGAGTATTCCAGGGGTGCCTAGTCAGGTGATTTCACGTCCCTGCTATTACTTTAGGATTCGCGTTGGCAACATCGGGTGGTCTTCCGCTGAGAACGTCGAAGTGATCGCGGAGGAGTTATACGAGAGGCGGGCGAATGGGCAGTTTGAGAAGCGGCAGGATTTCCAGGCGCTGAACCTACTTTGGGCGCACTACGGGACACCTCGGTTTGACGCAATTCCTCCTGGTGTTTATCGGCATTGCGACTTAGGTCATGTGGTGCTTGACCTTCATCCGCAAGGGAGATTGGAAACCTTCGAGTTTGATTTTGTGGTGCATCCGAACACCGGCCAAAGTCGGATGCGGCCGGGCACATACCGTCTTCGTATTGCTGCCGTGGCCTCCAACGCCAGGATTGTCCGTCGGACCGCAGAACTCGTTTTCTCTGGCCAATGGTACAACGATGAAGCGACGATGTTCCGAGATGGGGTTTCGTTGCGGTTGGTGTGATCAGTAATTGGGAGAGCAGGTTTCGAGGAAAACGTGAGGTAGCCCAGATGGTCCCGTCTCGCTGACCTAGGCTGGCACATTTGGAGCGCTTTCTGAGTTTTCTCAGACGTCGGAGAGAGAAGAAAATTGGCCTTCAAACAGTTCTTCCGCTCATCCTGTCCAAGGCAATTGCTTGGGCTGAGGAAGAGGCTCAACGGGTGACTAGTTCAGGTCGCGTACTCACCGAACGCGAGCGGGAGCTTGCGCGGGGAGTTGGCGTAGCCAATCCGGAAAAGATTCGCATCACTCCCATCGACGCGCTACCCTTGCCCGAGGATCCAGTTCTGCGCGCCGCTGCATTGCAAGCTGGTCTGCTAACACCCAATATGGTCGGCCTCACTTTGGGCCACTCCGTCTTCGTCTGCAAGGGGCACGAGAATATTCGCCTGCTCACTCACGAGTTTCGTCACGTCTATCAATATGAACAGGCCGGCTCCATAGCTGGCTTCCTGCCTGGGTATCTCCAACAGGTGGTTCAGTTTGGTTACGCCAACACTGTCTTTGAGAAGGATGCTAGAGCTCATGAGCGTGAAAATCCGTGAAATCCTAAGGCATTCAGAATAGTTCCGCCTCGCTGATCCGGGTCCTTCGGCGCGGGTTTCGGCCTTGCTCAGGATTCCGCCCTACGGGCTCCACTGGCACGTTGGGTGGGAAGAGGACGAGTTGAGGATGAGTTGAGCCTATGCCACGTCTACGATGCACCAAAAAACTGCTCACGGCCATTGGCATCCCTCGCGTGATTCGGGGCGAAGAGATCGGGACGGCTCTCCTGGGTGACTGGTATGCCAACCTGCTCGTCATTGCCAGACAGCGCGCCCTATTGTTTACCAACGAGTCGACGCTGTATTCGTTTGCAGTGCTTGAGGTCAAGAAAGGGATGTTGACCCGCTTCGCAGCGATCTTCATCGAGCAGCTCACGCTCAATCTCATTCATGAGGATATTCCCCCCTACGTGATTGAGCGGCTCGTGACGGAGTATCGTGACATGGGTATTGCCGGCACCGCCAACCGCAGCGTGCTGGGCTCGATGAATGACGTGGCTGATATGCTGGGCTATTATGTGCAGGAGGCCGGAGCTCCAACGGCGTCTCAGGTGTTGGCGATGAATCGGCAGTTGAACCGGTCCCCGCATAAGCCCTTGGGCTGGAAACTCGCCATCGAGGCGCTGCAGGAGCGTCTGCTCGGCACGTTTGCCGTGCCCGGCCCTGAGCTGAGCCGGATATTTCTGAACTGATGAGTTTTGCCGAAAAAACATGAACCGGTCGGACGTTAAAGAGCTCCACTACATTGCGCCCATCGCTAATGTGCCTTCGATTCTTGAGCACGGCATTCTATCGAATCGCCGCGCCGGTCAATTACACCACCAATCGATTGCCATGCAAGAGGTTCAAGGCAGGCGTAAAGACAAGCGGATCCCAGGCGGACGGCCTCTTCACGATTACGTCAATCTGTATTTTGACGCGCATAACCCCATGCTGAGCAAGCGCCGATCTCAGAACCGTGACATCTGTGTGCTGCGGGTGGACGTCCAGCTGCTTGATTTGGAAGGAGTCATTGTCGCCGATCATAACGCTGCGAGCAGTTACGCTCGCTTCTATCCTGCAGCAGATGGCATCGCGGCGCTGGACAAAAGCCTCGTCTATGCGCGATACTGGACTCATCAGGATCCGGTTGAGGCCATGATACAGAAATCTATCAAGTGCGCTGCAGTCTTGGTGCCTGACCGGGTAGATGCAGCATTCCTTCGGGGAGCATACGTGGCCGACGAGAAAGGGCAGGCGGCCTTTGCGGCCTTGCAGAGCTCGTTGGCCGTCACCATAAACCTTGGCATGTTCTTTTGAGGTGCAGTATGCGAATTTTGATAGACGATATCCTAAAATCTAAGGCTCAGACGTTGATCAATACGGTGAACTGCGTCGGAGTGATGGGTAAGGGGATCGCCTTGGAGTTCAAGAATC